>JAZNYB010000067.1:0-3266 GCA_045594185.1 Faecousia sp.
ATTGTGAGGTATGCACCTCTATTCATACATAGTTTTGTACTGTGCGCCCCTCGGATGATTCTGGAGGCGACCCAGTTCAATCAGCGGTATCGCAGATATGAGGAGATTGACAATGTACCGGACAGGCTCCGGTGGTGCCGACACAGCCGTGGGCTTATGCAGGTGGAAGTGGCAGACAAGGTTGGATGACCTACAGGGCCTACAAGGCCATCGAGGAAGGGTTCACGCAGCATATTGAACCAGAGAAGGTGGACCGGTTGGCGCAGTTCTACGGTGTTCCGGTGACAGATTTTCTGGATGAGTTCAATCATTTCCTGTACGATGGACAGGCTGTCCGCATCCGGGCATATCGGGAATCCTTTGGTATGGGCAAGAAACCTTTTGCGAGAAAAATGGGAATCCCGGTCCGTTGCTTGCAGGAATGGGAGAGCGACAGAAAGGTTATCAGCATAAAATGCTGGGAACGGCATTTCAAAGGAAGAGCATAGTAATAGGGAGCAGACTTTTCGTCTGCTCCCTCAGCTTGTCAAAAGACTTTCAAGCCCCCCGTTTCCTTTACGATATAGTAAAACCATCCAAACGGAGAGAGGTTTGCATGAAACAAAATGCGTTAATAGATAAATCCATTGCATTTGCAGCTCGGATTGTAAAACTGCACTGTTATCTGATTAAAGACAAAAGGAAAGCCTTTTCAAAAACCGCATCATTGCTACAAATTGTTCTGTGCTCATACTACACCTCCGCTGATCTCCTTAGCCTCAAGGAACTTGCAGTACAAGTTGTTGGCATAATGCCGGAAGCCCCGGTCATTGGGATGAAGCCGGAGGTCTGCAAAGAAGGCCTCGTCCTGGGGAACAAATTCAAATCCTTGGATGCAGCAGATATTGGGGTACTTGGATGTGATTTCCCGGATATCTGCTTCCACCTGTTCAAAGAGCCCGAATTGCTTGTAGATGCGGTAATCCTTACGCCAGATCGGTGTGATGGCAAAAATTTTGGCGTTAGGGTAATTCCTGCTCAATGCCCCGTAGAAAGCATCGCAGTTTTCCTTGAAAGAGGCCTCGTCAATGCAGCTCCAATCATTGGTTCCGTAGGCCACGGTAATGTAGTCCGGCTCCGTATCGTCCCGCAGCTGTGCCAAAGCGGGGAAGAACCGCTCGGCACCGATGCCCTTGTTAAACTCCTCTGCCTGCAGCAGGTCTGCCAGCCGGGAAACATAGCGGTTGGAAGGCCGCAGGGCATCGTATCCCTGGGTGATGGAGTCGCCAAAGGCCAGCAGTTTCTTGTTTCGCTTCACAGGGACGATGGTTGCCGATTCTGCCAGGGACAGCTCCTGCAATTCCACAGACATACTCCAGGGGAAGTAAACGCATACCTGCTTGTTGCCTTTGCCCAGGGGGAATTCCTTCGAAAACAGGCCAAGGGGAAGTTCTACGGTGGTGTAAGCCTGGGGTAGACTGACGCCGGAGAAATTATCAAGGTGCCCGATGATTTCTCCGTTTACGCTCACATCAAAGGAGAAATACTTCCGGGAAGACCCGGGAGTTACATTGACTTTCAGGAAAAGAGAAGGGCTGTCCGTTTCGAAAGCTAGCCGGATGCCGGCGGTGGCGAAGGTTTTATTATAAAAATCTGCATTGGTGACTTTGTAGAGTTCCTCTTGCTGCTTGGTAAAGCGAAGCAAACGAACGCCGTTTTCCGTCTCCTCAACACGGGAGGCGCCCATGCAAACGGAGCGGATCTGATCTGCGCTAAGTTTCATATTTGTCTCCTTTCAGATTTCAAACAGGGTCCTTTACCGTCCCAATACCTTCAACAGGGGTCTGGGATCGTTTGCCGTAATCAAAGAAGCGCCCTTTTCGATGCAAAAGTTTACATCCTCTTCTGTATCGGCGCAGAACATATGCATCGGAAATCCCTTGGACATATAGAGATCGCCAGCCTCTGATCGTGCAATATTCATAGAGATACCAATTTCTTCGTAGGCATCATAGCCGTCAAATTCCTGCATCTGCAAGTCGGGATAGCCCATGGTGCGAGCATTGTAGGTTTCCTTCAGGTACCGGATGATGCGGCCGTTAAAGGCGTAGAACCAGCAATTTTCGAACACACCGTATTCCTTGAGAGCCTTGACGGTAATATCCACAGTTTCCTCGGTATATTCCTTAATCTCCACGCCCAGCTTCAGATCATGCCGCTTCGCCTTCACTAAGTCCAGCAGCTCATACAGCGTGGGTACCTGCACCTGTCCGCGGAAGATCTCACCGAATTTCCGGAAGCTACAAGGGTCCAGCTTTTTGATCTCTGCAAGGGTCATGTTCCGCAGGTGGGAATCCACGCCGCAGGTACGCCAGGGATTGCCGTCATGCATTAGTACCGGCACCTTGTCCTTGGACAGCCAGATATCAAACTCAACAGCATCCACACCCATCTCAATGGCCTTTTCAAAGGACAGCAGGGTGTTTTCCGGGTACAGCGCGCAGGCACCCCGGTGACCTTCCACAAAAATATGACGCATTTATTATATCCTCCCAAATTCTATTTTGTAAGTTCTTCCAGAAGTCCCAGATCCCACAGCAGCCGGGACAGTACATACTTGTCCCGGATATCTTTGGTGGCCCAAAAGATGGTAGGTAAGAGGGATTCCTCAGTTCCAATCCGGGACAGGGATTTGGGCATACCGATGGTATCCATCAGCAGCTCCAGATCCCGAGAGGAGGGCAGCTCCTCGTCGATAATCCCCTGGATTTCCTGCCAGTTGGCAAGAATCACTTCCAATCTGGCTTTGTGAAGGTCCTTATCATACTTTTTCTCCCGGGCTTCCAGGGCAATCATACTCTCTGCGGCTTTTCCCAGAAATTCCCGCAAATCCCCATGCCAGGCATCCGCATCAAACCTCTTGACATAGCGCAGGGCATTTTCTCTGTCTGGGGTGACGGTTTTCAGTTTTTCATACAGCTTCACCACAATCAGCGTTCCCACGGCGCATTGGGTGCCGTGGAGCTCTGTTGGGGTACCAAACTCCATACCCCGCATATCCAGCACATGGGAAATATAGTGCTCCACACCGGAAGCGGGTCGGGAGGTCCCGGCGTAAGCCATGGCCACTCCGCCAATCACCAGGCCCTCAAACACAGCCTCCACCGCGGCATCCTCCCGTTTTAGAAGCCCCTCTGCATTGTCCACGCATTTTTTCAGTGCGGTTCGGATCAGCTGCGCCACCCGTTCACAGTAGTACTCCCCAGTAATGAGGCTACTAATGCGCC
>JAZNYB010000068.1:0-3952 GCA_045594185.1 Faecousia sp.
ACGAAGGGGCAACCCTTCCATACGAGTTGGTGTTGATTGCGATGAGGGTCCACCTGTTCCCATACCGAACACAGAAGTTAAGCTCATTTGCGCCGACAATACTTGGCGGGTGACTGCCCGGGAAGATAGGTAATGCCAACATAAGAAAGAGTCAGATGAAAGTCTGGCTCTTTTTTTGCTGTTTTGGATTGTGTTTTTCCGGCGATGTGGTATAATCAGCATTGTTCGCAGGGTGTTGTAGCCTGCAAACCAGCAGCTTTTTATATTATAAACACTAAAAGGATATGTCCATGTTTTCATCTTTTTTGATTGTCATTTCTTATGGGGCACTGCTGTTATTGCTGATGCAAAACACCGGTCTGAGTGCCATCCTGACTGCCGCTGCATTTGCCATTGGCGTTTTCATAATTGCATACAGAAAAGCGCATGTAGTTGCCTTGCGGAAGAATCTAAAATTTTTTCTTATATTGGATGTTGTTCCCTTTGCTGTGACCTTTGCTATCAGTTTTTATGATCGGTGGCTGCATTTTGCCGGAATACAGGCGATTGCGGCTGTGCTTTCTATGCCGGTTGATACGATGCTCAAGGTGGCAGCGCTGCTTCTTTCCCTGTTTTCTGTTTACTTTCTTTATGCGGCGTTGCGGTTTGGTGTGGAAAAGCTTTCCCATTTTCTTCCACGGTATGATTTCGTGGTCAGCCTGCTGTTTTGCGGTATTGCCTCTGTGCTTACAGTGGTATTAGCGCAGACCATGCTTGATCTTGATGTATTCTCTATGGGATGGGTTAAGTTCATGTGGGGCGTACTGACTGTATGGGCAGCAACTCTGTCTCTGTTCTGTCTGCTGGGAAAAATGATACCTGCGATCCTTTTTGGATCAGGCAGTTTTATGGTTATCGCAACAATCGATGTGTATGTGTACAGCTTCAGAGCGCGCTTGTTTGAGCCTGTGGATATTTTTTCTGTGGGCACAGCGATGAATGTCGCGGAGGAGTTCAGCCTGCTCCCAATTCCCCTTAAAATCCTGACCGGTTGGGGTTTTTTCCTTTTTGTGCCCCATATGCTCTCTTGCTTGCGGCATAAGTCCAAAGAGAAGCTGTCGGCAAAGAAACGGTTTGTATTACTGGTGGTTTGCCTGCTTTCCTCCGCCGCGGTCTGCGTTTATGCTACCAATCTCAAAACCCATCATTGGCACAAGGATGGCGCGCTTTTCAATGGTGCTGTTTTAGATTTTGTATCCAAATTTAAGGAAATCTCCGCGCCGAAGCCTGATAATTACAGCACGGATTTGATCCAGAAGCTGGCTGATCAATATGCGGCAGCTCCCCAGGATGGTTCTGAAACCCAATTGCCGAAACCTCCCCATATCATTGTCGTTATGGATGAAGCATTCTCCGATCTGAGCGTGGTGGGGAAATTTGCGACCAATATGGAAGTTATGCCGTTTATATCTTCCCTAAAAGAGAATACGATTTCCGGATATGCCCTGACTTCCGTCTACGGCGGCAATACAGCAAATTCCGAATATGAATTTCTTACAGGAAATTCTTTGGCATGGTTGTCGCCTAATGTTGTTCCGTACCAACAATATATGCGTTCTTCGACCTATTCAATGGTTTCCCATCTAAAGTCTGTGTATAACTATCAGTGTGTGGCAATGCATCCCTATCAATCCAGTGGGTGGAACCGCCCCACAGCATATGAACGGTTAGGATTTGATGAATGTTATTTTATCGAGGATTTCCCCCGGAGGAATTATATCCGGAGATATATCAGCGACCGGGAAATGTTTGAATTACTGATTGAAACATTTGAAGCGAAGAAAGAAAATCCGCTGTTTCTTTTTGGTGTGACCATGCAAAATCATAGCCCATATACCTATGAAGGGGAAAGATACACCCAATATATTTCTTTGGATGATTTCGGAGATGAATATCCCGAGGTTGAACAGTATCTTTCTTTGCTCCACGAAACCGACAGAGCGGTAGAAGACCTGATTGGCTATTTCCAGAACATAGAGGAAGAAGTTGTGATCGTATTTTTTGGGGATCATCAGCCACGCATAGATGAGGCGTTCTACAAGGCTGTCAGCGGAACAACGGCAGATACATTAGACGAGCAGCAGAAGCAATATAAGGTGCCATTTTTTATTTGGACGAATTATGATACGGAAGAAAACTATATAGACTGCACCAGCTTGAGCTATTTGTCCACTTATGTTTATGATGCGGCGGGAATTGCTTTACCTCCATACAACCAATTTCTTTATGAGCTGGAAGCGGTCATTCCGTCGATCAACGCAAATGGCTTTTACTCTCCTTCTGCCGGATGTTATCTGCCTTTCCATGAGGCAGGCGGAGAGGAGCGGAGGTGGTTGGAATTGTATGAAGCCCTGCAATACAATAGCATTTTTGACACGAAGCACCGAAGCGAAACCTTTTTCGCCGCCTTGGAATAAAACGCGATTTGCCGCGATCCTAACCCCACAATTTCGGTTGTGGGGTTATTTTTCGCCTGAAACACCCCTCTGGGGTGCTTTTTATTTGCATAATGCTTGCGCCATAGAAGGGGCTTTCCGTGTTTCTTGCTTTGACACTTGCCTGTTTGAGCGGTATTATAGAGCTATTGCAGCGGTTTCCCTGTGCTTCGTTTTCAAAAAGAAAAGAAAAGCTCTGACCTGCAACAATTGCCGGTTTTCGTTCGTTATCTATTCAGAAGGGGGGGCGAGATCCTTGTGGGAAGAACTCTACGGAAAATACTATAAAGAGCTTCTTGCTTTTGGAATCCGCATGAGCGGAAGCAAAGAGCTTGCGGAAGATCTTGTTCAGGAAACATTTGTAAGGGCTCTTATGAACACGGAAACAGTTGAGGATCTGCCCCTCAGCAAACAGCGGGCATGGCTGTATCGTACCTTCAAAAACCTCTTTTTTGACCGCTGCCGTCGGGCTGTTCTGGATAATGAATATCGGCAAACCTGGCAACCGGAATACACAGAGGATCCCGGAATACAGGAAATTGAAAATGGTATGTTGCTCCAGAGCATTGATCCCATGGACAGAGCTATTTTTCAGTTGAGATACTTTGACGGCTACTCAGCGGAAGAAATATCGCGAATGATGAATCTTCCCCCCGGAACGGTTCGTTCAAAGCTGTCCCGTTGTCGTAAACACTTAAAACAAAAGCTTGAAAGGTAATGGAGGAAACAATTATGGCTAAGAAGCTGATGATCAACTGCGCAACCTGTGACGCAAGAAATGCCCTTGAAGAAAACTATGCTCATTACGAGCAAATTACCATCAACTGCGCCATGGTGCTGACCAGCCCCAGTGCAAAAGCGATGATGAACAAGCTGCCCTTTACTCTGAACTGCGCCAATGTTTTGGAGGTGGAAGGAGATGTTGATCTGCGCACGATCAATGGCAGCAGTGAGATCAAAAGCAGTGACACAGTGCCAGCCGCCAAATATTATATGGTGGTCAACGGGTCCCTTACCATCGGCCCGGACACCCAGGCGCAGTTGGCGCAGTGCGCGGGTATGACCATCAACGGCAGCCTTACCTGCCCGGACAGCATTTACGCGATGCTCAAGGGGGTCAATGTGAATGGTGCTACCACCTGTTACCCTGACGGAGCAATTGTGCTGAAGCGTAATGCCGTTATTGACAAGCTGTTTGTCCTCCGGGCAAAGAGCAGTCTGTATTGGTCCGGTCGCCGGATGATCATGGTAGATCCTGAGCTGGACGCGGAGAAGCTGAAGACAAAGGGCGTGACCTTCAGCACCGGGGAGGTGATCATTGCGCAGTCTAAGGTCGAGTCTTTCCTTGACATGATCGACGAACGGGCGGAAATCATCATTGTCCCTGATGGTACTGCTGTTGTGCTGGATGATGTCACCTTGGATAAAGATGCCCTGCGCCGCCACGGAAACCGGCTGTATGTGATCGGTGATGTGAC
>JAZNYB010000069.1:0-23111 GCA_045594185.1 Faecousia sp.
GTCTGCGCAGCCAGGTGGGCACCATGTTCGCTACCAAGGTCAAGGGCCCCCGTTACCTGGAGATGGCTGAGGGTTACGTGACCCGCATTGCTCTGGATAAGGACGATCTGATCACCGGTTATGAGTTCATCAACCTGGGTAAGATGATGGACTTCATCAAGAAGGGCGACGATGCAAACGAGGCTCTGAAGAAGGCAAAGGGCAGCTATGGCCGCTTTGCTGATGCTGCCAAGTACATCGATCCCCGTCATGAATAAGAGGAGGGCGCGATAATGGCTTTGTTTGAAGGTTACGAAAGAAAGATCGACAAGATCAACGGTGTCCTTGCTCAGTACGGCCTGAACTCTGTGGAAGAGTGCCGTGACCTGTGCACCGCCAAGGGCTTCGATCCCTACGAGATCGTTAAGGGCATTCAGCCCATCGCTTTTGAGGACGTTGCATGGGCCTACTGTGTAGGCGCTGCCATCGCTCTGAAGAAGGGCGTTAAGACTGCTGCTGAGGCTGCTGAGGCCATCGGTATCGGTCTGCAGGCTTTCTGCATCCCCGGCTCTGTTGCTGAGGATCGCAAGGTCGGCATTGGTCACGGCAATCTGGGCGCTATGCTCCTGCGGGACGAGACAAAGTGCTTCGCTTTCCTTGCCGGTCACGAGTCCTTCGCCGCTGCCGAGGGTGCTATCGGCATCGCCCGCTCCGCCAATAAAGCCCGCAAGGAGCCCCTGCGTGTCATCCTCAACGGTCTGGGCAAGGATGCCGCTCAGATCATCAGCCGAATCAACGGTTTCACCTATGTGCAGACCCAGTTTGACTACGCCACCGGCGAGCTGAACATTGTCCGCGAGATCCGTTACTCCGAGGGTGAGAGAGCTGCTGTGCGCTGCTACGGTGCTGACGATGTCCGTGAGGGCGTTGCTATCATGCGCCATGAGGGTGTTGATGTTTCCATCACCGGCAACTCCACCAACCCCACCCGCTTCCAGCATCCCGTTGCCGGCACTTACAAGAAGGAGTGCATCGAGCAGGGAAGAAAGTATTTCTCCGTTGCTTCCGGCGGCGGCACCGGTCGTACCCTGCATCCCGACAACATGGCAGCAGGCCCCGCTTCTTATGGTCTGACTGGCACCATGGGTCGTATGCACGGTGATGCTCAGTTTGCCGGTTCTTCCTCCGTTCCCGCTCACGTTGAGATGATGGGCTTCCTGGGCATGGGTAATAATCCCATGGTCGGTGCTACTGTCTCTGTGGCTGTTGCTGTTGAGGAGAGCTTGAAGTAATTTCTTCATATGCGTTGATATCCCGGCTTGCACGAGCCGGGATATTTCATAATTCCATATGAAGCTGTAAGCGCAGGATCAGGTAACAGCCATTTGTAATTTTACAAAAAAGTTAAAATACTCCTGCATCATGGGAGTTATTTCCCAGAGACGGTCACACCCCGGCAGGGATGAATCACGCAATTCGCCAAATACAGGAGGTTTCTATGACGAAGAAAGAAATTGATGCTTTTATTGAAATCATGAAAACAATTAACGAGGATTGGACTCCCGAGCGAGTTGAAGCAACCTACGGAGACTGTACCCTGAAAGAGGCTTTGGACAAGCGCATTTCCGGATTGGATGCTTTCTATGCTTTTGCTCAGGAAACAATAGACATGATGGGCAAGACAAAGCAGTGATGCCCCAATGGTCGGTGTCGCTGTTGCGGCTGTAATATCCCCCAAAGGCTGATATACACAATCCGTGTGCTGCATTCCGGTGCAGCGCCCTTTATTAAAGCAAGGAGGTCTAACCATGAGATCACCTAGATGGCTTTGCATTACCATGATCGTTTTGGGCATTGTTCTCTTTCTTGGACTGAATATTGGGCAGCTATGTCATTGTATGTCCATGTGGACAGCAGGCTGTAAGACCTATGCTTTCTCCAGCTTTTGGGAATACTACATCTCTGTTTCCAAAGGTGCTGTGACCATCTCATTCCTCCTTAGTACAGTTCTGATTGGCTTCGGACTTCTTTCCTAAAAGAACAGCGCCTTAAAACCCCAGCAACATTGTTTGATTTACAGGCCTTCTGGGATACACACATAGATGTGTCTAGATATTTTTAAGGACTTCCGAGGTAACATTCGGAAGTCCTTTTGTGTGGGTACTCAAAATTTAATTCTCTACCATTCCCGCCATTCTTCGGTAATGTCATCGCTGTATTCCTGCAAACCGCGATCTACAGCACTGGTCTGAACAACTTCCCAAATGGCTTCTCTTGCTTCGGTTTCAATCAGGGAATAGTCAGCCTTTTCGTTCAAGTCGTTGAGAGCCAGAACCAAGGCCTTTACCGCCTCCATGATCTCCTCGTCGACGGGTTCTGTCATAGCCGCAAGCGCATCTAAGTAGGCAAACATCAAACCCTTACAGGATTCCACATCGTCGGCGGTGTAGTCGCAATCGTCCCAATCCTCCATAAAGGAAATCATGGGCTCAATAACCGTTTCTATGACTTTCTCTTTATACGCATCCAGATCCATGCAGTCCCTCCTTTAGCTTGCGGTATTGACAGACCATTTATGTCCAAGTTCTCTGTTGATTTTCTCTGCAATCTTTGCGGTTGCTGCAATCAAGAATTTGTTGTCCAGATGGTAAAGGTTCAAATCCCATTTGCCAATGTCATTGTTGAATCCGTACTCAAACTGAATCTCACCCTTATATCCATCACGATAGACGCCAGCCAACTGTGCCTCAACTTCGTCAAGGGTCTTGAACATGGTATCTCTATCGTTCTGGCTGTTTTCATCACTTATGATTATTCTCTCATTGTTTGCACGAAACCAGGAACAAAACGCATCGATCTTTGCGTCATTGGGTTCTGCTTTTTTGAAAAAATGAAACATCCGAAATGCTCCTTTCTGTGTACTTCGATGAGTATAACACTTTCTGCCTAGAAAATCTACATTTTCTTTCGTACATTGTTGGCAACATTGCATTTTCCAATATTCGTATGTTCTCACATCGTGTTTTCACCAAAATATGTAATGTTACATTCAGTTGCGGAATTGTTACAGGGATGTGGTGGCTTTTCCGGTGGGAAAATGCTATAATTCAGCCATCCAAAGAAGGAGGAACCCCCTATGAAGTTTGAAGAAAAGCTCACCATGCTGCGAAAGAAAAACGGAATGTCCCAAGAAGATCTCGCAGACCGCCTCGGTGTTTCCCGTCAGGCAATTTCCAGATGGGAATTAGGCACAACCATGCCCGATGCTCCCAACCTGCTGAAATTAAGCAGCTTGTTTTCCGTTTCCATAGACTATCTCCTGCATGATGACTACCAGAGCGAAAATGATGCTCCGGCAGTGAAAGAGGTGCAGCGGACAATGGCTGAAAAAGAACAGAGAAACAGAATCTTCTATTTGGTGGGCTGCATTTGCTGGTTGATTGCCGCAGCTTCCTTCTTGTTCGTCGCCATTGACCGTCTAAGCGTGATACCACTTCTTCTTGTCTTTGCCGATATCGCATTAGCCTGCGTGTTTCTGTACAAATACATAAAAACCAATCCCACAGATAAGTGAGCACTAATTCTATGATTTTTCTCCGTTTTATGGTATAATTACCCCGCCGCAACCGTAATTTGCGGAACTTCCAGCCAAAAACGGTGGAACGCAACCGCTCTTTTTGGTATGCTGAAGCTGCCAAAACACAAGGCAATATCAAAAAAAGGAGCCATTGACCATGGATTTTAGTCATCGTTTACTCACCGCCCGAAAAGCCAAGGGCATCTCACAGGAATCTCTTGCTGAAAGCTTGGGAATTTCCCGGCAGGCTGTTTCCAAATGGGAAACGGGAGAATCCAAACCGGATTTGGATAACCTGACCGCCCTGTGCGCCCAACTGGATGTAACGATGGAGTACCTATGCTTCGGAAAAACCGCCCCGGAAGCACCCGTCCCCGAGCCACCTGCAACGCCCTCCAAAAGCCGCCTATGGACTGTCGGCGTTGCTGTGCTGTCTCTGCTTTTGGGTTTCTTTCTGGGCTTTCTTGTCTTTCACAATGCCGGAAATACCATGCCTGTGCGGGACTATGCCCGGGAGCTGGAAGCAGTTTCCGTCGCCAACGCCACAGTTCAATATAACGAGCTGAATGCCTGCTACGAAATCTCTGTTCTGCCCAGCTCTGTGCCGGAGGGAATGGAGGCAGAGCTTCTCATGGAGCATCTCAATAATTCATTTTTTGCCCCCAAGACACTTCCTTGTCATTGGGATGGGGTGTACTACACAGCGGAAACGAAAAATCTTTCCATGACCTCGTCTTACCGGGTCACAGTTGTTTTTCGATTGAGCGACACGCAAAAGAATTGCCTTGTAATGAACTTTTATCCCGACCCGGATTTCAATATTTTTTCCTTCGATCATCTGTGGAAGGAGCAAAACTGACACATCTTCAATATTGCTTCAAGGACTTCCGAGGTAAAATTCGGAAGTCCTTTTTTTGAAAAAACTATTGAATTATGGAAAAGGGTGTGGTATGATAATTGTGCCAAACAAATCTTAATAATGCGATTGTGGTATACCTGTCTTTTATTTGCAAGGGGGTAGTATACCCTTTTCACAAACCGCCCAAAATGAACTTGCTAAAAATGCAATTCCACTTGGACGGTAGTTGGGTGTACCCTTTTGCGTTTAAGATTTGTTTGGCGACAATCGGAGTTGCGTTTTTTAGTGCGTCAGCTTCGGTTGGCGCACTTTTTTATTTTATAAAGAAAGAGAGGTTGCTTATGGGAAGACATCCGAAACTGGAAAATTTGGACTATTTGTTTGCACAAGGGACAGATTTTCGTCTGACCGACAAAATCTACGAAGAAAAAACCGGCGTTCCTATGCCCAAAGACAAAAGCTATCTAAAAAATGGTTCCGCTTTTGCAGTAAGAGCAAAAGAACAGGGCTACAGAATCGTATGCGTTGAAGAGAAGCCGG
This sequence comes from Faecousia sp., assembly GCA_045594185.1. Classification (GTDB taxonomy): domain Bacteria; phylum Bacillota; class Clostridia; order Oscillospirales; family Oscillospiraceae; genus Faecousia. The sequence continues at coordinate 4,956 of JAZNYB010000069.1, forward strand.
TAATCGAAAGAGCCGTAATTTTGAAAAAGAAAGAAGGTTAACGATGAAAAGGGTAATTTCTCTGCTGCTGGCACTTGTGATATGTCTGTCCCTGTGCGCTTGTGGCGGCAACAAATTAGAGCTTGACGCTGATGATGTCAGATACGAATTCAAAAAGATTACGCAAGCGGGCCTTGATTTGGACCTCGACATTGAAGAATCTAAAGGCAAAGTGAAAAGCTTTGTCTGCACCATAGATGACATTGATGTAACTGGTTTGCAGGATGAGGACTATATCTGGGAAGCGGTTGATGCCGTACAGTCGGGAGATACTTCGCGGCTGACCCGTGGCAAGGTTGATGTAGCTTCGGTGTTTGTTGCGTTTATGTCGATTGATACTCTGTTACTTCCTGAAATTGAGACACGCTTGACTGATGATGTTGTGGACTGGATGATTACTGTTGTTTACGATGGAAAAACGGTCAAATGGAATGGTTGGAAAGTGTCTGCTGAGGTTGATGAGGATAACAACTGTGTTACAATTTCAGTGGTTTCCAAATAAGCAATAAGCATAATTAAAATCATATGAAACGCAATTCGATATATAGAAAGGTAGGATAGATCATGTCCATAATCAAGTGCAGCAATTGCGAAAAAGAGATCAGTGACAAGGCAAAAGAATGTCCTCAGTGCGGACAGCCTGTTATTCTTGATACCCCAGTTCAAGAGGAAGTAACTCCCATTCTTTGCGAAGAATGTGGGATTGAGATTCCTGAAGGAATGGATGCTTGTCCCAACTGTGGACTTCCTGCACCCGTAAAGGAAGAAACCGCAGAGGAAGCTCCTCAAAATATTGAGGACACCGGCACCAATCCTCCCCAAGTGACACGAAACCCAAAAAAACTTATGTTCATTGCGGTGGGTGCTCTTTTGATCATCGTTATTGCATTTTTTGTAGGCAATAGCATCCATCAAAAAAATAAAGCAGCCCAACTCAGCAAAGAATATGAAGCAATGCTTGAATCTGCTGCCAGCACCATGCTTGATGGTGCCGTTGTCGCTGAAGATGTCGGCAATTTAGTAAAGAGCGTATGGTATAACGCAATCTACGAAGAAGCCGACCCCGAAACAGACGAGTATACCCGACCCAACGGGTACTTTGTTGACGACTTCAATGACGCCCTGAACAATCTTTTTTCGAGTACTGCTTTTAATTTTATGGTTTATGCTGTTGAATCCAATCAAGAGCAGGTCACGGAATTGATGAAGGATTTAAGGAATCCTCCTGATGAATTTGAAGATGCCTATGATGCCATCAAGGAACTATATGATGCATATAACGCATTAACCAATCTGGTAACGGATCCTTCCGGCAGTTTGACCTCTTTCTCCCAGTCCTTCCACGAAGCTGATACTGAATTGGCCAATTGCTACAATGCAATGAAACTCTATATCGATAACTAATATCAAAAACTGTCCCTCCCCAAAACATAGTTTTAAGGACTTCCGGAGTAACATTCGGAAGTCCTTTTGGTATATATTTTTTATACATCAGCAGGTTGCCGGGCTTCAATATACAAATCAATATCCTCTATAATATAGTTCGCGCCTGTTGTGTGCAATGCCTCGAAGCAGGAATAGATATAATCCCACACACGGTAGCGGCTGAACAGATCGGATACCTGCTTGCCGGTCAATTTTTTTGCGGATTTATACTGCTCTGCGCAATAAATCATAAAATCGCCTTGTCTGCTCATTTTTATCCCTCCGGGAATGTGATGCACTTCCCCTATCCATAAAATATAGCGTTTGCTTTAAGCTACCTCTTTATGCCAGCGCCTGTGCCAAAGCCCCGGTGATCTCGGCGCAATGTCTGGCTGCCTGGGCTTCAAAAACAGGATACTCCACCGTGGAGCTGTCGTCAGCCTTGTCGGAAATGGCTCTGAGAACCAGCACGGGAATTTTGTTGCGGTAAGCGGCGTGGGCAATGGCTGCGCCCTCCATCTCTGTGCAAAGCCCCCCTACCCGGGAAATAATGGCAGCCTTTTCCTGATTTTCGCAGACAAACTGATCTCCTGTGACGATCCTGCCCACCTGATAAGGAATGCTCTGCTCCCGGCAGATTCCCTCGGCTAAGCTGCGCAGGGCATCATCTGTGGGGAAGGCGTGGACATCCATACCGGGCACTTGTCCGCAGGGATACCCAAAGGGTCCAACCGTAAAATCATGGTACATCAAGTCTCTGGAAATCACCATGTCACCAATGTCCAAAGAGGCATCCAAAGAGCCCGCAATGCCGGTATTTACAATATGGGTGACAGAGAAAATGTCCACCAGAATTTGCACACAAAGGGCTGCGTTGACCTTGCCTACCCCACACTGCACCACCACAACAGGAAGTCCCCGGAGCTTGCCCTCCCAATAGGAAGCCCCTGCCTTTTCCGTGACGGTGATGTTTTCCATCTGCTCCTTCAAGAGCTCTACTTCAATGGCCATTGCGCCAATAATACCTAATTTTTTCATATTATTCCCCTTAATCCTGATAAATCATGTGTTTTTCGTCTAATTTTTCAAGTGTATTCTTTACGAACCGTCCCGCAAGGTGCTTTGCCATAGGCAGGTTCATATCCAGGTAATTGCCACAATCTCTGGCAGAAGCCCCCGGCACATCTCCTTCAAAATCCCGCATGAAGGAGAACAGCTCCAAAACCAGCTCTTTGATATCCTCGCTTTCCAAATCTCCCGCCAAAAGGAGATAGAACCCCGTCCGGCATCCCATGGGGCCAAAATAGATGACCCGTCCCTTCCAGACCGGGTGATTTCGCAGGAAGGTCGCTCCCAAATGCTCCATGGTATGCACCTCTGCCGTGTTCATTACAGGCTCACGGTTGGGCGCGGTCATGCGGATGTCAAAGGTCGTCACGGTCTGTCCGCCAAGGTTATCCTTCCGGGATACATACACCCCCGGTTCCAGAATCAGGTGGTTCACCGTGAAGCTGGCAATTTTTTCCATAATCCATTCCTCCTGACGGTTTTTGCCGTCTGTTTTTTTGCCCTTATCATACTAAAAACCAAGAGCTTTTGCAAGAGCCATTCCCTGCTGACCGTCATTTTTCACAAACAGAACTCCCCTTAGAGAATCCCGGATCATTCTGGCAGTATCGCTAAAAAGATACTCGTTATTTTGTGCGTTTCTCCAACTTTTCAAATGCGCATTGACTTTCTCCTGAAAAAACTTTATGATAGGAGTGGTTCAAAGTGCCTATATCAAAAGATATATTTTTTAATTTTTTGTCTAGTTAGCACAATAAAGCAAACAAGGGCGATACCACCTTACGGAAGATTCGTCCTAAATCTATGTAACAGGAGCTTGCTTATGATTCAGTCCATGCAATCCTTGCGCACCTCCGTCATGGGGCTTGGTCCCCGGGTGTTGGCTGTTGCCGCCGCCCAGGATGCAGAGGTGCTTTTAGCTGTAAACAATGCCCACCGGCTGGGTCTTGCCACAGCGATCCTTGTAGGCGATGAGCCGGAGATCCGTTCCATTGCCGAAAAACTGGATGTATCTCTGGATGCTCACACCGTCATCCACGAGCCGGACAAGATCCAGGCCTGCCGCACTGCCGTCCATCTGGTTCGTCAGGGCAAGGCAGATGTGGTCATGAAGGGTATTGTGGATACCTCCGTGATTCTGAAGGCGGTTCTGGACAAGGAGATCGGTCTGCGGGACAGTCCTGTTTTGTCCCATGTGGCTGTCTTTGAGGTCGATGGCTTTGACCGGCTTTTGTATGTCACCGATGCCGCCATGAACATCGCTCCCGATGTAGAAACCAAGAAGCATATCCTGCGCAATGCTGTGAAGGTGGCCCATGCGCTGGGCAACCCCGATCCCATCGCCGTGGCACTGTGCGCTGTGGAAAAGGTAAATCCCAAAATGCAGGCGACCTTGGATGCCGCCGCTTTGGTAGAAGCCAACCGCAACGGAGAAATCACCGGCTGCCGTGTTCTTGGTCCTCTGGCTCTGGACAACGCCATTTCTCCCGAGGCTGCCAAGCATAAGGGCATTACCGATCCTCTGGCAGGCATGGCAGACATTCTTCTGGTTCCCGTCATCGAGGCAGGTAATATGCTGTACAAGTCTATGGTGTTTATGGCTAAGGCAAAAAACGCGGGTGTCATCGTTGGCGCGAAGGCTCCTGTGGTGCTTACCTCCCGGGCGGACAGCGACGAAGCCAAGCTCAATTCCATCGCTCTGGCTTTGATGATCGCCGCCGGAAACAACAAGGCAAAGGAGTAGACCATGAAAAATTATAAAGTATTGGCAATGAATTTTGGCTCTACCTCCACAAAGGTAGCCGTATACGAGGGAGACACGGAAGTTCTTATCCATGTATTCCGTCATACCCCCGAAGAAATGGCACATATCTCCACTTTGGAGGACAACGCTGCCTTCCGCAAGGGCGTGATCATGTCCTATCTGCGGGAAACCGGCGTAAACATGAACGAACTGGATGCCATTGTGGGTCGTGGCGGTCTGACCCGTCCCATCGAGGGCGGCACCTATGCCGTGAACGAAAGAATGCTGGAGGACCTGCATAGCTGTAAATACGGCTTCCATGTATGCAATCTGGGCGGTATCCTTGCTTCTGAGATCGGCTCGGAGCTGGGCAAGCCCGCTTATGTGGTAGACCCCCCTGTGATCTACGAAATGGCTGAGGTAGCAAGTCTCTCCGGTCATCCCGATTTTCCCCGCCGTCCTTTGTGGCATGCTCTGAATCAGAAAGCCATTGCCAAGCGGTTTGCCGCTGAGCAGGGCGTTTCCTACGAATCCCTGAGACTGATCGTTGCCCATATGGGCGGCGGCACCACCGTAGGTGCCCACATGAACGGCAAAGTCGTGGATGTGAACAACGGTCTGGAGGGTGAGGGTGCCTACACCGGCGAACGCCCCGGCACACTACCCGTGCTGGAGGTCGTTCGTGCGGTTCTGAATCAGAAGTACGGCAAGACCTATGAGGAAATGCGCCATGTGTTCTGCATGAAATGCGGTCTGGTGGGCTATACCGGCACCAACGATGGCAGAGAGATCGGTCGCCGCATTGCCGCGGGAGATAAGGAAGCCGAGCTTGCTTACCGGGGCATGGCTTATCAGGTTGCCAAGGAGATCGGTGCCATGGGTGCCGCGCTTCAAGGCAAGGTGGATGCCATCATTATCACCGGCGGCTTTGCTTATGATCCCATGCTCATGGGCTGGATCAAAGAATATGTGCAGTATTTGGCACCTGTTCATATCTATCCCGGCGAGGACGAAATGCTGGCTTTGGCACAGGGTGCGCTCCGTGTCCTGTCCGGTCAGGAAGCCGTGATGGAATACTGATATGGCAAGAATCAAGATCATTACCGGGCACTATGGCAGCGGCAAGACGGAATACGCCGTAAATCTTGCCCTGCATTTGGCAGCTTCCGGAAAGAAAACCTCTCTGGCGGATCTGGATATTGTAAACCCCTATTTCCGCTCCTACGAGCAGAGCGCAAGGCTGGAAAAAGCGGGAGTTCAGGTGATCGTCACCTCCTGCGGCGGTGTTGCGGATATTCCCGCCATCAATCCGGCAGTGCTTTCTATTTTCCAAAACGACACCATTACCGGCGTATTGGACATTGGCGGCGACCCCATCGGGGCAAGAGTGCTGGCAAGATTCGCTCCCCAGCTTCAAAAAGCGGATTTTGAGCTGCTGTATGTCCTCAATGCCAATCGTCCGGAAACAAGAGACGTTGACAGAGCCTTTGCTTATATGCGGGGCATTGAGGAGCAGTGTTTGCAAAAAGTAACAGGCATTGTCAATAATACCCATCTGTGCGGAGAGACAACTCTGGAGGATATCCTGAAAGGGGCAAAGCTGGCACAAGAGCTGTCAGAACGCACAGGATTACCCATTGTACACCATGCGGTCACCAGAAGCCTTGCACCCCAGGCGGCAGAGCTTTTGGAGGGAACCGTTTTATCCATGCAGCTATACATGAAAAAGCCCTGGGAACTGAATATAAGCGAGGAGGATTCGTCAATATGGCAGGAATCGTAACCTTCCAGCGGGACAGGTGCAAGGGCTGTGAGCTTTGCGCCCTGGTCTGTCCCAAAAAGATCATCGTCATGGATACCACCGCAACCAACCGCAAGGGGTATCATCCCGCAACCGTAGCTCCGGAAGATATGGAAAAATGTGTGGGCTGTGCAAGCTGCGCCAAGATGTGCCCCGATTCCATCATCACCGTAGAGCGAGTTTAAGGAGGTTCCTATGGCAAAAGAACTGTGGAAAGGCAATGAAGCCATTGCCGAGGCCGCCATTCGCGCGGGCTGTAAGTATTTCTTCGGCTACCCCATCACCCCTCAGAATGAGATCCCTGAATATCTGTCCCTTCATCTGCCTCAGGTGGGTGGCTGCTTCCTTCAGGCGGAGTCCGAGGTTGCCGCCATTAACATGGTCTACGGCGCTGCCGGCTGCGGTGTGCGTGTTATGACATCCTCTTCCTCTCCCGGAATCTCTCTGAAGCAGGAAGGCATCACCTATATGTGCGGTGCGGAGCTTCCCGCCGTTATTGTCAACATGATGCGCGGCGGTCCCGGTTTGGGCACCATCCAGCCCGCTCAGGGTGACTATTATCAGGCAACCCGTGGCGGCGGCAACGGTGACTACCGGCATCTGGTTCTCGCCCCCGCTACCATTCAGGAAGCCGCCGACTTTGTACAGCTTGCCTTTGACCTTGCTGACCAGTATCGCAACCCCGTTATGCTTCTGGCTGACGGTATGATCGGTCAGATGATGGAAGCCATTGAGTGGCACACCCCTGAGGCTCGTGAGCTGCCCGAAAAGACCTGGGCTACCACCGGCACCAAGGGCGCGCGAAAGCCCAATGTCATTAACTCCCTGTACATTGACCCCAATCTGTGCGCCGAGCATAATGACCGTCTGGCTGCCAAGTACGCCGCCATGGAAGCCCACGAGACTCGCTGGGAAGAAGTGAACACCGAGGACTGCGATGTTCTGTTTGTGGCTTACGGCACTCCCTCCCGCCTGTGCCGAGCCGCCATTAAGATGCTGGAAAAAGAAGGCATCAAGGCAGGACTGCTTCGTCCCATCACCCTGTGGCCCTTCCCCGGTGAAGCCATTAAGAAAGCCGCCATGCAAGACAGTGTGAAGGCCGTGGTCACCGTGGAGCTGAGCATGGGTCAGATGATCGATGATGTGAGGATTGCTCTGGAGGGTTGCCGTCCTGTGTCCTTTATCGGCAAGGCAGGCGGTGTTGTCCCCACCCCGGCTGAGGTGGCATCCGCAGCAAAGGCTGCTATTGGGAGGTAAGGGAATATGGCTATTGTATATGAAAAAACAAAGGGTCTGACCGACGCGGAGCTGCACTACTGCCCCGGTTGTACCCACGGTATCATTCATAAGTTGGTCGCTGAGACCTTGGAGGAAATGGGCGTTCTGGGTCAGACCGTTGGCGTAGCACCCGTTGGCTGCTCCGTTTTCGCCTATAACTATTTCAACTGCGATATGCACGAGGCTGCCCACGGCAGAGCCCCCGCCGTTGCTACCGGCATCAAGCGGGTATCTCCTCCGGGAACTATCGTTTTTACTTATCAGGGTGACGGCGACCTTGCCGCCATCGGCACCGCTGAGATCATTCACGCCGCTATGCGTGGAGAAAAGTTCACCACCATTTTCATCAACAATGCTATTTACGGCATGACCGGTGGTCAGATGGCGCCCACTACTCTGGTCGGTCAGAAGGCTACCACCGCTCCCATGGGTCGTCAGCAGGATCACTATGGTGCCCCCATCCGCATGGCTGAGATCATCAGCACTTTGGAAGGTTGCGCCTACGCCACCCGGGTCTGCGCTACGGATATGCCCAACCTGAACAAGGCTAAAAAGGCAATCCAGAAGGCTTTTAAGCTGCAGCAGGAGGGTGCCGGCTTCACCTTCGTGGAAGTTCTGGCCTGCTGTCCCACCAACTGGGGCAAGACTCCCGCCGCGTCTGTTGAGTGGCTGAAGGAAAACATGATCCCCTACTACCCCCTAGGGGTCTACAAAGACATCACACAGGAGGGCTAAGCTATGACCAATGAAATTATGATCGCCGGTTTCGGCGGACAGGGCGTCATGGCCATCGGCAAGACTCTGGCAGAAGCAGGCATGAAGGAAGGCAAGGACGTTTCCTGGCTGCCCTCCTATGGCCCTGAAATGCGTGGCGGCACCGCGAACTGCTGTGTCTCCATTTCCGAGGAGCCCATTATCTGCCCCATTATTCTGGAACCCACCGAGCTTATCGCCATGAATCTTCCCTCTCTTTTGAAGTTTGAGCCTACGGTAGTTCCCGGCGGCACCATCTTTGTCAACAGCTCCATTATCACCGAGAAGGTCAGCCGTTCTGATGTGCGTGCCATTTATGTCCCCTGCTTGGACATCGCCAACGAATTGGGTAACGCCAAGGTCGCCAACATGGTCATGCTGGGTGCTTACATTCAGGCCATGGGCAATCTGGGTGTAGAAACCATCAAAGAAATGCTGGTGCATATGTTTACCGGCCCCAAGGCAAAGCTGGTTGACCTGAACATCGAGGCACTCCGCCGGGGCGCGGCCTGTGTCACTGAATAATTTTTGAAAGGGGTATCTGACCCATGGATTTGGATATCAAGATCATCCGCAACGAAAATCCCAAGGCAAAGCCCGCTCCCGGTACACCTCTGGGCTTCGGCAAACATTTCACCGACCATATGTTTATCGCGGAATACACCGTGGGAATTGGCTGGCACGATGCCAGAATCCAGCCCTACGGTCCTCTTGCCATCGATCCCGCTTCCCCTGTTCTGCACTATGCGCAGGAGATCTTTGAGGGCCTGAAGGTCTACCGCAGAGCGGACGGCGGTTTGCAGATGTTCCGTCCCCTGGAGAACGCCAAGCGCATGAATGCCAGTGCCGAGCGGCTGTGTATGCCCACTTTGGATGCGGAATTTCAGGTCAAGGCTATGAAAATGCTGGCAGAGATGGAAAGAGACTGGGTTCCCAGCGAAGAAGGAACCTCTTTGTATCTGCGCCCCACCATGATCGCTCACGGTGCGGAGCTGGGTGTGCATCCCGCAAAGAAGTATCTGTATTTCATCATCTGCGCAGCCTCCGGGTCTTATTACGCAGGCGGCATGAAGCCTGTGAAGATCCACATTGAGGATTACTTTGTCCGTGCCGTAAAGGGTGGCATCGGTGCTGCCAAGACCGGCGGCAACTACGCCGCATCCCTGAAGGCTGCCAGCGAGGCTGCCGCAAAGGGCTTTGATCAGGTTCTGTGGCTGGATGGCAGAGAAAACAAGTATGTGGAAGAAGTGGGTGCCATGAACATGATGTTCGTCATGGGCGGCAAGATCGTCACCGCACCCATCGGCGGCAGCATCCTCCCCGGCATCACCCGCAAGAGCATTTTGCAGCTCGCCCGGGACAAGGGCATCGAGGTGGAGGAGCGTCCCATCAGCGTAGAGGAGCTGTTTGAAGCCTACGAAGAAGGCACTCTTACCGAGGCTTTCGGCACCGGCACGGCGGCAGTTATCTCCCCTGTTGGTCTTATGGAATATAAGGGCAGAGAGATCCGTCTCACCGAGAGCGAAATTGGCCCTGTGGCTAAGGAAATGTACGACACACTGGTTGGTATCCAGAGAGGCGAGCGTGTTGATCCTTACGATTGGGTGTATCCTGTGTAAGAGCTTTTGCAAATCACAAGCCCCAAGGTCTGCCGTATGCCAATACTTAGGGTGTAGGAAAACAGATGTATTTCAAGAATCGTGTCGGGGAGAAATCTCCGGCACGATTTTATGTGCAAATCATAGTAAAATCAGTCAGAACAAACTCCGATACGCACCCGAAGAAGCCTCAGAACATTTCTGTATATAGTACATTTTATTGACCATATAATACGGTAAAATGCGGGTATGAGGTGATCATTATGGAAATAAAAAACCAAAAGGACTGGATTGTAATTGAGTTTGAGCGGTACGCCGTTGAGAGTGATCTTCTCCCTGAGGGTTTGACAGATGGGAAAAACTATGTTGAGATCAGCTATTCTTTTGGAATCAGGGACGATGAGTGGTGCTTGGTCTTAGGTGACTATATCCACACAAAAGAAATCAAAACCTTGTATGAAGGATTTACGAAGCTTTTTTATGGAGCGATTGCGAGTTTTACTTGCTCAGCGGGGCGGTTTCTTGGCTGCCCAGAGGATAAGGCTGTTTGCAGATTTGATTTGAGAAAAATTGAGGAAAATATTGAGGTTTCTCTGGAGATTTTCCACGGACCATGCGGCAGTATATCTGTAACGGAATGGATGCGCCTGCCAGACTTTGAGAAATTGGTCAATGAGTTAAAGGCTGTCGCCAGAGAGTTTCCTGTTATAGCCCAGTGAGCAGCATTTTATCTCATTTATTGCCTGCTTAATTTACCATAGAGCAAAGACACTTCGATCTGCAAAGCAAGTAAATACCCTTGCATTTTCCATTGACTTTTCTTTCTGTTTCGACTATAATCACTCTATCACGCTCCACTGGTGGCGTAATTGAGTGGTGTCGGCAAGTCTGCTGACTGCTCCCGAAATATAAGGAGGAAACATCATGGATATTAAGGGCAAAATCGAAGAATTGGTAGAAAAGATCAAGGGCGACAAGGATCTGCTGGCAAAGTTCCAGAAGGAGCCTGTTGCTACCGTTGAAGGTCTTTTGGGCATCGACCTCCCCGACGACCAGATTGAGAAAATCGTAGACGGCATCAAGGCAAAGATCAGTCTGGACAAGCTGGGCGGCGCATTGGGCGGTCTGTTTGGCAAAAAGTAATTTCCGTACACTTTCCCCGATTCCCTTTTTGGGAGTCGGGGATTTTCTATAGAGAAAAGACACCAGAGAAGTCCCGGTGCCTTGGCATTTCACTTTATAACTGCAAAAGCTGAGAAAAGCTCGCTATTTTATATTCCCAACCTTCCGGTTGACCAAAGCCGTAAGAAGCCCAAATGAAGGGGAGCTTGGCAAACTGTGCCGCTTCCCTGTCCCCTTGGGTATCCCCCACATAGACCGCTTCTGAAATGCCGTTTCGCTTCATCACGGCAAGGATCGTCTCGCCCTTGGGGGTTCCTGTATCACCAAAACAGGCGTGATCCTGAATGTCTTGAGCAAAGCCGCCTTTTTCCATGCAAATTTCAATATAACCCTTCTGGCAATTGCTGACGATGAACAGGCGGTGCTTTTTTGCCAGCTCTGCCATGGTTTTCCTAACACCGGGATAGAACACCTGACAAGGGTCAGCTTCCAGTACCCGGTTTTCCCATTCCATAAGATATTCCATCATGGTATGCCGCTTTTCTTCCTCTGTCTGCGGCATGAGAGCGGCGGCGATTTGATCCATGGTCTTTCCAAACAGGGGGCGAATACGCTCCGGGGTGCAAACCGGCTCCAATCCCAGCTTTTGAAGCCCCACATTCCACCCCTTGGCAACCAAGGCTACAGAGTCCCACAATGTTCCGTCCACATCAAAAATAACACTTTCGGGAAGCATAAGCTACCTCCATTCATTAAGTCCCCGCACCCTCCAAAACCGCTTTCAGTTCCACGAGGGAGCGAATTTCGTAGTCCGGCTGTATGTCCTTTCTTCCCGTCAAAGCCTTGGGGTTAAACCAGCAGGTTTTGATTCCGGCGTTTTTACCGCCCCGGATGTCAGAGGTGAGACTGTCGCCTACCATGATCGCCTTTGTCGGGTCAAAATCAGGGATCGCCCGGAAGCAGTAGCGGAAGAAATCCGCACTGGGTTTATCCGCGCCCACCCGCTCAGAGATGAAAATGCCCTCTGCGTAGGCTTCGATTCCGGAGCTTTTCAGTCTTGCATCCTGCACCCGTGCTGTACCGTTGCTGGCAAGAAACAGCCGGTATTTGCCCCGCAGTTCCTCCAAAAGCTCCTGGGCGCCGTCAATGAAGTAATGCCCAATACACAGGTATTCCTCATAGAGTTCCTGACACATAGCGGCATCCGCATCCAGCCCCAGTTCATCAAACAAAGCCTGAAACCGACGCACAAGCACCTGCGCTCTCGTCAGCTCTCCCCGCTCCAGCATTTCCCAATGCTCCTTATTCACCTGCGTATATCTGTCCAAAACCGCCTGCGTGGGTTCTACTCCCACCTCCCGGAATGCCCGGGCTACAGCAATATGCTCTGCCTTGTGAAAATCCAGCAGTGTGTCATCCACATCCAAAAATACAAATTCAAACATTTTTACCTCCTGCGGGCAATCTCGTTGGCAATCATGGCAAAGGCGGGAATATCCAAAGTCTCCCCCCGCACCGCAGGGCAAAGACCGCAGGCAGTAAGCACCTCTGCCGCTCCTGCCTTGCCCAGTTCAGGGAAACCAGAAGCCAGACCGTTTTGAAGCTGCTTTCTCCTTTGGGCAAAGCTCGCCCGAACCACCCGGAAGAACAGGGCTTCATCGGCAATATCCCAGGGACAGCTTTCTCTTACCTTTAGCTGCACCACAGCAGAGGTCACCTTGGGCTGAGGCAGGAAGCAGGATGCCGGCACATCAAAGAGAAGCTCCGGCTGAGCATAGTAATTACAAAATACGGTGAACGCGCTGTAATCCCCGCTGCCCGGTTTGGCTGCCATACGCAATGCCACCTCTTTTTGCACCATGACCGTCACAGAGGAAAAACACTTCGCTTCCAGAAGCGCGGTCAGCACCGGAGAGGTGATGTAATACGGAAGGTTCGCGCACGCCATGGGCTTTAGTCCGGGAAACTGCTTTTTCACCAGCTCCCCAATATCTGTCTTCAGAATATCCTGCCAGAGAATCTCCAGATTTTCGAATTCCCCCAGAGTCTCTGCCAGGATGGGCTGCAGGGTGCGGTCTACCTCTACCGCAGTCACCTTCCCCGCCCGGAGACACAACTGCTGGGTCAAGGGTCCGATGCCGGGACCGACCTCCAAGACACCGCAGCTTGCATCCACACCCGCATCCTCCGCAATCTGCCGGGGAACCCAGGAAGCGATCAGAAAGTTCTGCCCCTTGGATTTGGAGAAGTGGAAGCCATGGCGGGCTAAAAGAGCTTTCATTTGAGTTGCGTTGCAAAGATCCAGCATAAGTCTTTCCTCATTTCTTCGTTGCTTGCCGGGGAAAATATCTATAAGGTCTGGTTATCGAACTGTTTGCAAATTTGCTCTGCACAACATAAAATTTCAATCCCTCCGCGCCAGCGGACACCTTCACCGACCGAAGCTCGATTTCACATTTGCGAAGGAAATATTCCACGGCGAAGCTATTTCACTCGTCCGTCAGGACGAATTTCACTGCACCAAAGGCGCAAAAATCCGCCTTTCCCCTGTATCATACCAGAGAAAAGGCGGTTTTGCAATGTTCAGTTTTTAGCCAAGGATATACACGGTACAGGCCCTTCTGCCGAAAATCCAACATTCGTCCTCGGTGTCGAAGTACAGATCGATCGCCCAGCCTCGGAAGTTGCCGCAGTCCTCAGCGGTGGCATAGCCGTAAATATACTGGCCGTCATTGGAAACGATATACATTTCCGTACCATAGGGGATGTAACGAGGGTCGACGGCGATGGCACCATATCTCGCACGGGTGCCCATGGCGGTAACGCCCTTGCCGCCCTTCCAGTTTTCACAGGAATAAGCCGTCGCTTCTACCGTAACCTTCCGTTTGTAGGAGATCACTTCCCCGGAGGCTGTGGTGATCTGTTTTCCGTTATCCGAAACGATCGATCCACCATCGCCGGGGCTTTGGGTGCTGTTAAAGCCCAGAGTATCCAAAATGGAGGAATAGACCCGCTTTGCCCCCTCCTGCTTTTTGTTTGCCCGGCTGATACCCTGAACGATGACACGGTCTACAGGGGCAGTCAAAAGCTGCTCGCTCACCGTTTCCCGGGCAACCTCCACGCCGTTTTCATAGGTCACCTGATCCGTACACAGCGTGCTTCCTTCCATGCCCTCAGTGAGAACCTGCTCCTCATCAGGCTTCAAATTTTCGTCGATACAATACACCGTCTCAAAGGGATCGGATCGAACATATTCCTCTACCTTTTTCTCCACCTTGACCACCTGAATGACCATACCGTCGGCTGTGGGAGTATCCGGTGTCGGGGTAACTTTTACATCCTCCAGATCGATTTCCAACTGCTCCAGAATACCGCCTACAGTGCTTCCGTAAGTCTCTGTGACCAGAAGCTGACCACTCATATGTACCTGGACATATTGCAGACGGGTCACAGTGATCTCAATTTCCGAAACACTTCTGTCCGCCTGCGCCGTGAAGGTATCCTCATCCCCCAGAGTCAGTCCGGCTTCGGTCAAAACAGCGGCAGGATCGGTGGCAAATGTGGTATGAACAACCACCTTGTCTCCATCGGTTATAACATAGGTGGTTCTCGCAAAGGCCGCCTGAGACAACAAAAGAGCCGTCAGAAAAACAGTCAGTGCCAAAGCACCCAGCCGCAAGAGCAGATTCTTTCTCTCCATAATTTTGCGCTTGATCTTCTGCATCGGAGTTCCTCCTTTACAATAAGTAGGCAAACAAGTTGCGCCGCTTGTTTGTGGTTTCAAAATAGTAACCTTTGTAACTATATTGAAACTATTTTGATATTATAACTATTTTTATTAAAATGTCAAGACTTTTCTTCAAAACTCCATAAAACGACAATTATTTCAAGAATTATTGGAAACCAGAATAACCAAACAGATGGTGTTATTATGGTATAAAATCTACAATATATGGTAAAAAAGTTACAATTTGGTTTACATAAGAATTATTTTGTAATTTTTCGTATTTTATATCCATCCCGGTGCATTTCAGTGCAGTCACGGTGTGCAGGTGGCAAAGCATCCTCGTCCCCATGTTTGCGAAAAAATGTGTAACACCCCGTCAAATTTACCCCGGTCTTTGGTGCTTTATTGACATTTTGGGCAAAATCGCATATAATAGTTACCATATTATAGAATGGTGAATTGCGCCCACGGAAAGGAACGAAAGGGTACTATGGCTAAAAAACCTGTATATGATAATTCTTCCATCTCCATGCTGAAAGATGAAGAACGGGTAAGAAAACGCCCGGCGGTTATCTTCGGCTCGGATGATTTGGAGGGCTGCAAGCACGCAGTCTTTGAAATTCTCTCCAACGCCATTGACGAAGCCAGAGAAGGGCACGGAAATCTCATTGTGGTCACCCGCTACGAGGATATGTCCGTGGATGTGGAGGACTTCGGACGAGGCTGTCCCGTGGACTGGAACGAAAGAGAGCAGCGGTATAACTGGGAGCTGGTGTTCTGCGAGATGTATGCCGGCGGCAAATATGATCCCAGCGGAGCTAACTACGAGTTTTCTCTGGGCTTAAACGGTCTTGGCACCTGCGCCACCCAGTATGCCTCGGAATATTTTGATGCCATTATCCGCAGAGACGGCTTTAAGTACACCCTGCATTTTGAAAAGGGTCGTCTGGTGGGGAAGATGGGAAAAGAACCCACCGACCGAAAAAAGACCGGCTCTTACTTCCGCTGGCGACCTGACCGGGAGGTCTTTACAGAGATCAACATTCCCGCGGAGTATTTCCGGGATGTGATCCGCCGTCAGGCTGTGGTCAACAAGGGCATTACCTTCCGCTTCCGCAACGAGGTAAACGGCAAGTTTGAAACGGAGGAATTTCTGTACGAAAACGGCATTGTACAGTATTTGGAGGAGCTTTCCGGAGATGATGCCTTCACCATGCCCGCCTATTTTGAAGCAGAGCGCAAGGGCCGGGACAGTGAATCAAGACCGGAAATGAAACTGAAAATCACTGCCGCCTTCTCCTTCTCCAAAAAAGTCAGCCACATCGAGTATTATCACAATTCCTCCTGGCTGGAGCACGGCGGTTCTCCTGACCGGGCAGTACGCTCCGGCTTCGTGACAGCCTTTGATAAATACCTCCGGGAAACCGGAAAATATACAAAAAATGAGTCCAAGATCCTTTTTCAGGACATTCAGGACAGCCTGATCCTCATTACCAACTGCTTTTCCACCATTGCCAGCTTTGAGAACCAGACCAAAAAGTCCGTTAACAGTAAATTTATTCAGGAGGCTATGACCGCCTTCTTCCGGGAAAATCTTCTGGTGTGGTTTCTGGAAAACAAGGCAGATGCCGACCGGGCGGCAGACCAGATCTTAGTCAACAAGCGCAGCCGGGAAACTGCGGAACGGGCGAAAATTTCCGTAAAAAAGAAGCTCACCGGTGCTATGGACATCAGCAACCGGGTACAGAAATTTGTGGATTGCCGCAGCCGGGATGTAAACCAGAGGGAGCTTTACATCGTGGAGGGCGATTCCGCATTGGGCTCGGTCAAGCTGTCCAGAGACGCGGAGTTCCAGGGCATTATGCCGGTGAGAGGCAAGATCCTCAACTGCCTGAAAGCAGACTATGACCGGATCTTCCGCAGCGAGATCATTACAGATCTTTTGAAGGTCATGGGCTGCGGTGTGGAAGTCAGCAGCAAAAAGGTGAAGGACTTGGCCTCCTTTGACTTAGGAAATCTGCGGTGGAACAAGATTGTCATCTGCACCGATGCTGATGTGGACGGCTTCCAGATCCGCACCCTGATCCTCACCATGCTCTACCGGCTCACCCCTACACTGATTCGGGAAGGGTATGTATACATTGCGGAGTCTCCCCTCTTTGAGATCATTTATAAGGACAAGACCTGGTTTGCTTACAATGAGGCAGAAAAGGTTAGAATCCTGAAGGAGCTGGAGGGGAAAAAGGTCACCATCAACCGCTCCAAGGGTCTTGGCGAAAACGACCCGGAGATGATGTGGATGACCACCATGAACCCGGAAACCCGGCGGCTCATCAAGGTGATGCCGGAAGATGTGGAGCGCACAGCCATGTATTTTGACATTCTTTTGGGGGATAATCTCACTGCCCGAAAGGATTTTATCGCGGAAAACGGTCAGCGGTATTTGGAGCTGGCAGACCTTTCTTGAAAAGTGAAGGGGTAAGAAAATGGCAAGAAAGAAAAAAGATGAACAGCAGCCCAAAAATCGGGAAGTGGCAGGGGTTATGGGGCTTCAGGGGGGCGTGGAAGAACAGCCCATCACCCAAACTCTGGAGATTAACTATATGCCCTATGCTATGAGCGTTATTGTCTCCCGGGCAATTCCGGAGATCGATGGCTTCAAACCCTCCCACCGGAAGCTGCTTTATACCATGTACGAAATGGGTCTGCTCACCAAGGGCAGAACCAAATCTGCAAACATTGTGGGTCAGACCATGCGCCTGAACCCCCACGGCGATGCGGCAATTTATGAAACTATGGTACGCCTGTCCCGGGGACACGGTGCCCTTCTGCACCCCTTTGTGGATTCCAAGGGTAACTTCGGCAAGGTCTACTCCCGGGACATGGCATACGCCGCCTCCCGGTATACAGAAGCCAAGCTGGACGGCATCTGCGCAGAAATTTTCCGGGACATTGATTCCGACACCGTAGACATGGTGGACAACTACGACGGCACCATGAAAGAGCCTGCCCTCATGCCCACCACCTTCCCAAATGTACTGGTATCTGCCAACACCGGCATTGCGGTAGGCATGGCAAGCAACATCTGTGGCTTTAATCTGAAAGAAGTATGCGACACCGCCATCGCTCTGCTGAAAAATCCCGGTCACGACATCACGGAAACACTCCCCGCTCCGGACTTCCCCACAGGTGGCGAGCTGCTCTATGACCGCAGCGAGATAGATACCATTTATCGCACCGGGCGGGGCAGCTTCAAGGTCAGAGCCAAGTGGCGGTATGTAAAAGAAGGCAACCTCATTGAGATTTTTGAGATCCCCTATACCACCACAACGGAAGCCATTATGGATAAGGTGGCAGACCTGATCAAAGCGGGAAAGATCAAAGAAATCTCCGATATGCGGGACGAAACTGACCTGTCCGGCTTAAAGCTGACCATCGACTTAAAGCGGGGCGCAGAGCCGGAAAAGCTCATGTCGAAACTTTTCCGCATGACCCCTCTCATGGATTCCTACCCCTGCAACTTCAACATTCTCATTGAGGGAATGCCGAAGGTCATGGGCGTTGGGGAAATCTTAGAGGAATGGACAGCCTGGAGAACCCA
>JAZNYB010000070.1:0-5606 GCA_045594185.1 Faecousia sp.
GGGAAGGAGGGGACGATTTCCGGGGTGTCTGTAACCGGGGGAGCTTCGTCGCAGGAGGCGGGGAGATAGGACAGGAGCTTTCGCACTCCCGCAAAGCAAAGCTTTTCGTTCCCGTAGCAAAAGTGCGCTGAGCCGGAAAGCTCGCTGTGTACCCGTGCGCCGCCCAATTCTTTATGGGTCAGCACACTGCCGGAAACACTTTTTACCACATCAGGACCGGTAATGTACATATAGCTCACCGGCTCTGCCATAAAGACAAAATCCGACAGAGCGGTACTGTAGGATGCAGCACCGGCACAGGGGCCCAGCACCACAGCAATTTGAGGCACAGAGCCGGAAGCCAGAGTATTCCAGTGAAGCATATCAGCGCAACCGGCAAGAGCGTTAATGCTTTCCTCGATTCTTGCCCCGCCGGAATCGTAAATACCAATCACAGGGCAGCGATCCCGAACAGCCCGCTCAATGGTCAGGGCAATTTGGTCGCCGTGCACACGACCGATAGTTCCCCCTTTGACCGTAAAGTCTTGGGAGAATACATAAACCGGCTTGCCGTGTACCGTTCCGTAGCCGGTGATGACTCCATCGTAGGGAACGCCTGCGTTTTCCCGGTGGGCGTAGTTTTGAACCTGCGCCCCGGTTTCACGGAAGCTGTTCCGATCCAGCAGAAGCCGGATGCGTTCAATGGCATGATATTTCTTTTTGCTGTGCTGCAATTCAATATTGTACATAGTGAGAACCTCTCGTGGATGGAAATGGGGAAACCACAGTAAAATATGGGTATATTATAAGGGAAAATGGCAAAAATGGCAACAAATATTTCCCGGTTCAGGAAAAAAGACTCCGCTCAAAACCTTGTCGGCTTGAGCGGAGAGTGTATATGGGGTGATTATTCTTCACCGTAGCCCATGGGGTTCTGACTTTGCCAACGCCAGCTGTCCCGGCACATATCCGCCAGAGTTTTTTCAGCCTTCCACCCCAAAACCTCCGCGCTCTTACCCGGCTCGGCGTAGCAAACAGGCAGATCGCCGGGGCGGCGGGGGGCGATTTCATAGGGAACCTTTGCGCCGGTGGCTTCCATGAAGGTGGTCACCATTTCCATAACGGAGGAGCCTTTTCCGGTGCCTAAGTTAAAGACCTCGCAGCCGGTGTTTTCGGTAACATATTTCACAGCCGCCACATGACCCTTTGCCAGATCTACCACATGGATATAGTCCCGGATGCAGGTGCCGTCGGGGGTGTCGTAGTCGTTGCCAAAGATGTTCAGGTGATCCCGGCGACCAACAGCTACCTGGGTGATGAAAGGCATCAGGTTATTGGGGATACCCTGGGGGTCTTCACCGATCATGCCGCTGATGTGGGCACCGATGGGATTAAAGTACCGCAGAAGGGTAACAGACCATTCCTTGTCCGCAAAAGCCATGCCGGAGAGGATCTGCTCGGTCATGTACTTTGTCCAGCCGTAGGGGTTGGTGCAGTATCCGGTGCGGCTGGTTTCCCGCAGAGGCATCTCGTTGTCCCCGGTGTAAACCGTAGCGGAGGAGGAGAAGATCAGCTTCTTAACGCCAACATCGGTCATGACCTTGGTGAGTACCAGAGTGGAGTTCAGGTTGTTGTCGTAGTATTTCCAGGGAAGGCTCACACTTTCTCCTACAGCCTTGAGCCCGGCGAAGTGAATCACGCAGTCGATCTGGTTTTCCGCAAAGATCTTTCGCAGGAGAGCCTCATCTCGCACATCTCCAATGTAGCTGCGGATGGCTTTTCCGGTGAGCTGTTCCACCCGCTTTAAGGACTCGGGGCTGCTGTTGCACAGGTTATCTACACATACTACCTCATAGCCGCTTTCCAGCAATTCCAGACAGGTGTGGGAGCCAATGTAGCCCATGCCGCCGGTTACCAATACTGCCATAATCATTTCCTCCAATTTGCCGCAACACTGCGGTTTTCTTTTATTCTAACCCAGGAAACCTGAAAATGCAATAGTGGCTTTTGCAGGAAAATGAGCAAAAAGTACATTGTCCTCTTGCCATGAGAGCCAAAATTGATTATAATAACGGTACAAACATAAGGGAGGTCTTGATCATGGGCATCCAAAGACGAAAACATATTCTGCTCATCACCACGGGCGGCACTATCGCCTCTGTTCCCGGAGGAGAAGGGCTGGAGCCACGGCGCAGTGATGTTTTAGAGCGGGAGATCCAGCAGCTACGCACCTATTATGATATTACAGTTCGTGACCTCATGTGTCTGGATTCCTCCAATATCCAGCCGGAGGATTGGGTCGCCATTGCCGAGGCTGTTTTTGCCGCGAGAGGGACTTGCGATGGAATTGTTGTCTCTCATGGAACCGATACCATGGCTTATACCGCGTCTATGGCAACCTTCATGCTTCCCAATATTGATGTGCCTGTGGTATTTACAGGCTCGCAGCTCCCTTTGGCAGACTTTTTGTCCGATGCCCCGGAAAATCTAAGAACAGCCTTCGCTATGGCTGCATCAGGAAAGTCGGGGATCTTCCTTGCCTTTGACAGAAAGATCATGTTGGGCTGCCGGGCGGTAAAGGTTCGGGCATCGGGCTTTAATGCCTTTGAGAGCATCAACCGTCACTATGTTGGCAGAGTCACCGCCATGGGGCTGGAGCTGAATGAAGAAGAACTGCCAAAGATTCATGGCATTGCCCAGTTTTGCCCCCAAGCCAGCCGTCAGGTATTCCTTTTGAAGCTGACACCCGGCGTGGATACCGGCATCATTGATATGCTGGTGGATATGGGCTATAAGGGCATTGTAGTGGAAGCCTTCGGTTTGGGCGGCATGAATTTCCTGCATAGCGCGCCGGGGCATGGTATCCGGGGAGCGGTTGACCGGGGTGTCAGCGTGGTAATTTGCTCTCAGTGCTTATATGACAGCAGTAACTTGGATGTATATCAGGTGGGCAAAAAGCTCCTGAGCCTGGGCGTGATTCAGGGGCGGGATATGACCTCTGAGGCAGCCATGGCAAAGCTTATGTGGGCATTGGGTCAGGGCTATGGGCAGGAGCAGATCCGCAAGCTGTTTGAAATCAGCCTCGCTGGAGAAATTACACTATAAGCGTGGGCAAAAACATTCTATTAAGGGAGGACAAGCTATGGACCCCATATATGTAACCGGTCACCGCACCCCGGATACCGATTCCATCGTGTCAGCGATGGCATATGCCGCTCTGAGAAATGCCCTTGGCTCCAAGGAGTATCAGGCGGCGCGGCTGGGGCATTTGAGCGATGAAACCCAGATGGTGCTTGATCTTTTCGGTTTTGAACCGCCTACCTATATTAAGGCGGTCTATACTCAGGTGCGGGATCTGGATTATGAAGTTCCCAGAGTTTTAAGTGCCGCCGTGACGGTGAGCCATGCCTGGGAGGTTTTGCAGGAGAATAAGAGCCTGCCGGGAGTTCCTGTATCCAGAGAAGACGGTACACTCTATGGACTGCTCATGCCCCAGGATGTTGCCCAGTTTGATATGCAGACAATTGACAATCCTGTGCTGATCAATGTGCCGGTGTTTAATCTTCTCAGCGTTCTGGAGGGCAAGCTCCTGTTTGATGGGGAGGACTCCGCTGATCTGGTCAATGGCGAGGTGGTCATCGCCCTGCCACAGAGCCGGGAGAGCTTGTTGTTCTCCAGCCCTGATTCCGTGGTCATCTGCGGCAATCAGCAGGATCTCATCCGCAGAGCTTTGGAGATGAATGTAAACTGCCTGATTTTGTGTCAGACGGAGCTTCCCGAGGAGCTGCGGAATGTAAAAACGAAAACCTGTGTCATTTCCACACCCTTTGATGCTTACCGTACCGTCCGGCTGATTTACCACGCAATTCCTGTGGGACGCATTTGCCGTCGGCAGGGTCTTGTTTGCGTTCATTTGGATGATCTGGTGGATGATGTGAAGGAGATCGTTTTGAAGGAAAGAGCCCCCTGCTATCCCATTTTGGATAGTCAGGAAAAATTCGTTGGGCTTTTGTATCAGAATCATCTGCTCCGACCCAAGCGCAAGCGGGTGGTGCTGGTGGATCACAACGAAAGAGCACAGTCCGTCCCCGGCTTGGAGGAAGCGGAAATTCTGGAGATCATCGACCATCACCGCTTGGCAGATATTCAGACAAAGTATCCCATTTCTGTTCGCAATGAGCCTGTGGGTTCAACCTGCACCATCATTGCCAGTATGTTCCAGGAGCTGGGGCTAATGCCATCGGAGAAAATGGCAGGACTGCTGGCCGCCGCTATCGTATCGGATACGGTTATGTTCAAATCCCCCACCTGCACAGAAAAGGACCGCCGCATGGCTGCCCGTATGGCACGCATCGGTGAGGTTTCTCTGGAAGAATTGGGTAAGGCGATCTTCTCTGTGTCCTCCGGAGAGGAGCGCACAGTGGAAGAACTGCTGTTCAGCGACTTCAAGGAGTTCCATATTGCGGATCACTTCTTCGGGGTTGGTCAGATCACCTGCGTGGATTCTCCCAGACTGTTGGCAAGAAAAGAGGAATTTTTGGCACTTATGGAGGAAACCGCACGGAAGCGGGGCTACGGCATGATGCTTCTCATGCTTACCGATGTACTTCTGGAAGGCACGCAGATCATTTATCTGGGCGACGAGGAGACAATGCACCAGGCGTTCAATACAGAAGTGAAAGACAACGAGGTGTTCCTGCCTAAGGTCATGTCCAGAAAGAAACAGATTATTCCTATGCTCACCGCTCTGTGGGGCTAAGCTTCGCGGTGAAATTCGCCATGCGGCGAGTGAAATAGCTGCGCTGTGAAATTTTCCCTGTGGGAAAGCGAAATTACTCCTTCGGAGTAGTTGCGGTGTCCGCTGGCGCGGAGGGATTGAAATTATTTGTTTGGATGCGGTGCAATCTTGCAAATTCTCTGAAAAACTAAAATACCCGGTATCCTCTCCTTTTGGGGGATACCGGGCTTGTTTTACATATTGGCTTTAATGTGATTGATGAGAATGTCTCCGGCAACGACCCGATCCTCTGCGGCAAAGCCATCGGCAAAGTTGTCCGTATAGATGATCTGGGCGTTGGGAGGAAATTCCTCGTCACCCTCCCAAATAAGGATTTGTATGGCATAAGGGCCGAAGAAGGGGAACTGGTATCCCGCATCCCCATGGGGCAAAGGTTCGGCTCCCAGCTTTTCACAGGCTGCCTTGAATTTTTCGATCCTTGTGCCGAAGGTAAAGGCAGACCGGGTCAGGCAACGACCTGTAAAGGGGGTGTTGTACATCTCCCCCCATGGCATCTCCCGGAAGGTTTTCCACAGCCCGCACCATGCCACCTCTCTTGCCTCCAAAAGACACCGCAGAAGGAAGGTTTGGGTGGGAAGACTGGGGATCGCGCCGCCGTCTCTTGCAGTGATGGAATATTCAGGCCATGTGATGTCATAGACCCGACCCAACAGGTTCATGGTAAAGGCTTTTCCATCGAAGGACACGGAGGGCAACCGCTTCAGGGCATCCTCCGGGGCAAGGGAGCGGAACAGATTTTCATAGTGGGAAAAAGGGACTTCTTCCTTGTGGTTTTCAATTTGCATGGAGGTTAGCTCCTTCATATGAGATATATTTGGACTTTCCTAGG
>JAZNYB010000071.1:0-9475 GCA_045594185.1 Faecousia sp.
ATCTCCCGGAAAGACGGTGTAGGCTGTAAATGCCGGTTTTCGCCCGGTGCATGGTTTCCACAGAAGGGGTAGCGGAGCCCAGAAGCACCAGAGCCTTTGCTTGATAACCCCGGAAGATCGCCGTTTCCTTGGCGCAATACCGGGGAGAATTTTCTGATTTATAGGAGTGTTCCTGCTCCGCGTCCAAAATGATCAGTCCCAAATCCCCGCAAGGGGCAAAGACCGCCGAGCGAGTACCTATGACCAGCCGGGCAGAACCCTCCCGGACACGCTTCCATTGGTCGTACCGCTCTCCTACGCTTAAACTGCTGTGGAGAACAGCCACATCATCCCCAAAATACGCCGCCATCAAACTGAGAAGCTGTGGCGTCAGGGCGATCTCCGGCACCAGCAAAATGGCACTTTTCCCCTGAGACAGGGTATGCTCGATGAGCTTGATATAGACCATGGTTTTGCCGCTGCCTGTGATGCCGTAAAGAAGGGAAACGCCGGGAGAAGCCTCCTCTTGCTTTTCCCGCAGCTCCTGAAACGCCTGCTCCTGCTCCCGGTTCAAAACCAATGGTCCTGAGAGCTGTACCGGCTTTATCTCCCGGCAGCGCAGGACTTCTTTCTCCAAAAAAGCCACAAAGCCCAGCTTCTCCAAACGGTTTACGGTTGCAGTGGTTGCCCCGGTGTAATAGCACAATTCTTTCACAGAGCAGCTACCCAAGCCGCAAAGCAGCTCCAAAACCGCCTTTTGCGCCGAAGCAGACTTCCCCTTTCGGTTGGCGTACTCCATAGCCTCCTGACTGGACACTGCCAAAGCCGCCACCTTTTGGGTCTTGTCCTTGATTTTGGCTTTCATGCGGGTGTCTGTGGTGAGCCATTTCTTACTTTTTAAGTAGCGCAGGGCAGCCCTGCACCGTTCCTCGTCTCCCATAGCCCGGGATAACTGGGAAAACTCGCCCCTTCCGCCTAAAGACAAGAGAATTTCCAGCAGCTTCTTACCATCCTCCTGCCGGATCGTTGCCCCTTCCCATGGAGCAGAATCCACAAGGGCATATTCTTCCTTTATTTGAAACCACAGTCCAGCAGGAAGCATGGCTCTTGCCGCCTCGTAGAAGGTGCAAAAATACCGCTCCCGCAGGAAAGCAGCCAGGCGGAGCATGGGCTCAGACAGCACCGGCTCATGATCCAGCACTTCCTCCACCCATTTCAGCTCCGCCTCGTCTCCATCTTCTACGGACAAAACAATGCCCTCCGTCATGCGGTCGCCCCGCCCAAAGGGAACCATGACCCGTACCCCCGGCAAAACCGAAAGGCCGGGTCGGACGGCATAGCTATAGGGCTTGTCGATGGAATAGATCGCCGCAGAGACGGCAATTTTCGCGATGTTGGGCATAATGCCGTCTCCTTTCGGCTTTAGAAATTTTGGTTTGTCTGTTAGTTTGCAGGCACCAAAGCCTCCCTTGGCGCGGTGCATCCCATTTAACGGCTCGATAAATCCAAATATTCCTGTATTCTTACTCTGTATATACCTTCTTCAGGCTTGCGGTGAGCTTTCCGTCTGCCACTTCCCGGATCGCCAGAGTGACAGGCTTGTCCTCCAGGGGTGTTTCGTTGGCTTCGGCTTCAATGGCGATCTGCCGGGCACGCTTTGCCACCACATTCACCAAAAGATAACGGCTGGGGATATTTTCCAAAAGACTTGCCATGGGGGGATAAAGCATTTTAATGAACCTCCTTCAAAATGTAAAGCTCTGTATTGTTTTCATAAAGGCTGCCCTCCGCTTCGGGGGCATCGGCTAAAATGGCTTCCAAACGGTCAACGCAAGGCTCAACCTCATCGTTAAGCACAAGATACCGGTACCGCCGTGCCTGCTGGATCTCCCAACGAGCCTGGGCGATCCGGGCCGCGATCTTCTCCGGGGGTGTGTCCTTGCGCCCTTCCAGTCTTCTTCTCAGCTCTGCCATGCTGGGAGGAGCGATGAAGATCAACACCGCGTCCGGGCACCGCTCCAACACCTGAAATGCCCCATTGGGATCCACATCCAGAAGTGCCACGCCCCCAGCCTCCAATACATCCATAACCGGCTGGGCAGGCGTTCCGTAATAGTCTCCGCCGGCGTAATGGTTGTACTCCAAAAAAGCGTCCCGGAGCATCAGCTCTTTGAATTGCTCCTGTGTGATGTAATGATAGCTCTTTCCGGGAATCTCACCGGGTCTGGGAGCCCGGGTCGTCGCGGAAACAGAAAACAGGTAATCCGGATGATTTTCCAGAATCCTTTTAATGACGGTACTTTTTCCCACACCGGACGGGCCGGAAAGTACGATCAGCTTTCCCTTGCTCACGCTTCGTCCTCCTCCGCTTGTTCCATTTTTCCTGCCACACGAGCCGAAACCGTCTCCGGCTGCAGTGCCGACAGGATCACATGATCCGTATCCATAACGATGACCGCTCTGGTTTTTCTTCCATAGCTGGCATCGATCACCATCCCCCGCTCCCGGGCTTCCTGAATCATCCGCTTAATGGGAGCGGAGTCCGGGCTGACCACCGCCAGCAGCCGTGCAGAGGAGATCATATTTCCAAAACCAATGTTGATCAGCTTCATGGTGTCCTCACTCGATGTTCTGGGTCTGCTCCCGGATCTTTTCCAGCTCAGCCTTGATGTCTACCACCACTCTGGCAAGGCGCAGATCCGCACACTTGGAGCCGATGGTATTGGCTTCCCGGTTCATTTCCTGCAGGAGGAAATCCAGCTTTCTGCCGATGCTCTCCCCTGAGGCAAGCATTTCCTCCAACTGGTTCAAATGACTGCGCAGACGGACAGTCTCCTCGTCCACCGCAACCTTGTCGGCAAAAATGGCGGCTTCCTGCAAAATTCTTCCTTCGTCAATGCTGGTGTTGGCAAGGACTTCAGCCATTTTCGCTTCCAGCTTTGCCCGGTAGTCTGCCACAGTCTTGGGAGACTCCGCTTCCACCTGACTCACCAGAGAAGCGATAGTCCTGCTTCTGTTTCTCAAATCCTCCGCCATTGCCGCGCCTTCCTTCTCCCGCATGGCATTAAAGGCAGCAATGGCTTTTTCGGCAACAGAAAGGAGCGCCGCTTTCAGAGCATCCTCATCCTCTTTTGGCTTTTCCATCTGGAATACCTCAGGCATTCTGGAAAGAAGGGAAACGGAAATATCCTCCCGGACACCATATTCCTCAGCCATAGCTTTCATGGCGTCCAAATATCCCTGAAGCACCGGGCGGTTCAGGCTCACCTGTACGGCATCCTCAGTGCTGCTGCCCACGGAGATGAACACATCCACCTTACCTCTTGCCACCATGCTCTTGACCAGATTTTTAACGGCTTCCTCCGCGAAAATCATGCTCCGGGGCAGCTTCACGGTGCAGTCCAGATAACGGTTGTTCACAGCCCGGACTTCTACGGTAAATTCTCTGCCCAGCAAATTTTCTACTGCCCGTCCGTAGCCGGTCATACTTTTAATCAAAGCAATTCTCTCCTTTTTCCCTGTGTCCAAAACAATACCCTTGAGGCATCTTTACAATTCATTTGTCACGATTTCCACAATGGTATGAATGACCTTCTTATTTTTGTTTCTGAAACGATCCAGAGCCACGACCCCCAGCGCACCGAGAGCAAGCCCCAACAGTCCCCCAAGCAGACCCTTCACGGCGCAGCCCGCCAGAAGCAGCACCACAGGCAGCAAATACACCAGCCACGCCAGAGCGATCACCTCCCCGGTACTGCTTTCCAAGCGCACCATATCTCCCGGTTTGGCTCCAATGGGGTTACGGGCTGTGACCTGAATGGTTTTCTGTCCTTCACCGCAGCCCCCGCAGTGGGCACAGCTTTCACCGCAGGCAGAGGCTCTCGTACCAATGACCTCTGCTGTTCCGTCCGGATTCAGGGTATGGACTTTTACGATCCGCTCCATGCTTTAAGTTTCCTCAGGAATTGTCTCGTCCACCACCGGAGCGGGGGCGAGGGTCACGGTAACACTGTATTTTCCGAAAATGCCCACATCCTTTGCCCCGGTTATGGTAATATTCACAGGCATGGTGTAGGTTCCCAACTGCTGATCCTTAAAGTCCACGGAAATGCTGATGTTCTCCGCACTTAAGGCATTTACCTGAACCGCGGCTCCCCGGATGATCACATCCAGCTCCAGATTGAAGATCGTTGCCTGATAGCCCTCCGGCACATTCAGTATCTGGATCTTACTCTGGGGGACAGTGATGGTTTTGGCGTTTATTCCTTTCAAAGACACCTCCACCGTTACCTTCTCCAAAGCGGAATGATTGGTCAGGTTCTCCGGCAGCTTCACCGGAACCTCCTGCCGGAAGGTCTTGCCCAACTCTACCTCAGCCAGATTGACGGTAGCGACCACCAATTCCTCCAGCTTGGAAATCGCCTCCAGAGATCCGGAGACGGTAATGGTCTCGGTGGCTAAAGTGACCTTGGCGTGTTCTGTCTTTGCGCCGCCGCCTTCCACCAGCTCCACACGCAGCGGAATTTCCTTAATATGCTCCACAGGCAGGTTTACATGGATCTCCCCGGTATCTGTGGTGATGTTGTCGCTGACCACAGGCTCTTTGTTTTCATCCATAAGGGTGTAGACAAATTCTCCGGTCAGGGTTTCCGTCAGCTCGGTAACATCCAGAACGATGCCCGCCATGGCAATCTTGTCCACTTCCTCCTTGGGGCCGGAAACCTGCACGGATATGGCACTGGTCACCGCGCCCTCCCGGTCGATAAATACATTCTCCTGCTGCTCTCCCTGGAGCAAAAGCTGCACAGGCACAGGCTTGGAGTCATATTCCGCCACCTCCACGGTAACGGACTCCGTGATCCGCTTTTCCAGCACCACCCCTGACACGCCGGAGGGGTAGCTCACCCGGTACAGAATTTTATGCTCTCCGGGCTCGTCCACCTCACTAAGATCGGCAGTAACCTTCAGGCTTTCCCCGGTGAGTTTGTTCATATCGGCACGGTTGCCCTTCAAAACGTAGGACACCTTGGCATCATAGCCGGACACTAAGATCAGCCCTCTGTCCAAAAGAACGCTCTCGTTCTCCAAAGTCACAGAGCTGGAAAAGGTCTGGGTAAATTCCTGACTCACATTGGTCACCACATACAGCCATAACCCCATGGCGATCACCACAGACAGAAGAAGCTTGACCAGATTATTTTTCATCCCGACCACCCTTTCCGTCCTGCTTCTTGCCCCAGGAGAGCTTGAATCCGTTTTTCTTTGTTTCCGTCTCCGGGTTCAGCTCATTTTTCAGAAGCTTTCCCAAGGTTTCCGGAGCCAGATGCCGTTTCAGCATACCGTCCACGGCAACAGAGATCGTTCCTGTCTCCTCAGAAACGATAACAACTACCGCATCGGTCAGCTCACTGATGCCGATGCCCGCTCTGTGCCGGGTGCCCAGATCCGCGCTGATCTGCCGGTTTTCAGACAGGGGAAGCACACAGCCCGCCGCGGCTACCCGACCGCCGCGAATGACCATGGCACCGTCGTGGAGTGCCGCCTTAGGGAAAAAGATGTTCCGCAAAAGCTGCTCGGACACCTTACCCTCGATCACCGTACCGGACTTCATATATTCATCCAGCCGCCCGGTGCGCTCAAAGACCATAAGTACACCGATTTTTTCCTTGCTCATGGCTTCGCAGGCACTAACCGTATGGGCGATCACATTATCAATTTCCTGATTTTTTTCCTTGGGACTCAGAAGCTGGCGAATACTGGCACTGCCCAAACGGTCAACGGCACGGCGCAGCTCCGGCTGGAACAAAACCACCACCGCGATCAGTCCAAGCTCCAGCACTCTGGTCAAAAGGAAGTTCAGCACATGAAGATCCGCAAGCTGGGTCACCCAGGAAAGGAGCAAAAACAGGGCTACTGTTTTCAGAACTCTGCCTGTATTGGTGGTCTGCACCAGGCGGATAAGCTGGTAGATCAAAAATGTCACCAGAACAATATCCAGTATATCCGTTAGCTGAATGGTTTTAACCACCTGGGCAAAATCATTGAAATATTCCACAATGGATTTCATGGCATAACCCCTTCCCGGCTCTTTCACTCATTGGTATCAGAAGCCACTTGCGCCCGGTTTACGGCACAAAAACAGCAAATGGCCGCAAGTGGCTATAGTAAAGCTATTATCCTAACAATTATAACGGATTTTTCTTTCCATGGCAAGGGGAATTGTGCAAAAAATCCTGTTTTTCGGAAAAACACATTGGCATCTGCCTAAGGAGCATCCGAAGCTGGTTTTCCGTGGTATCCGGCCCGCAGCTCAAGCGGATCGTTCCGGTTTGCAGTGTTCCCCCGCTTTCGTGGGCAAGAGGGGCGCAGTGCAGCCCTGCCCGAAGACAGAAGCCCCTTTTTCCCAGCCGCTCTGCCCATTCCTCGCAGTCCCCTTTTTCGGGAAGAAAGCTCACCACACCTCCCTGATGCTCCCCCCGGAACACCCGAAAGCCCAGCTTTTCCAGCTCCCTTGCGGCAAACTGTGCCATTTTTCCCTCATGCTCACCGATTCTTTTTACACCCCGGCGGCGCACCCACTGAAGCCCAGCGTGAAGTCCCCAGATCCCCGGCACATTCACCGTCCCCGGTTCTGCCCGGTCGGGAAGGAAGTCCGGCATTTGCGGACTTTGGGACATACTGCCTGTTCCTCCCTGCATAAGCGGCTCCGGAAGTCTGCCGCAAAGGAGCAGTCCCGTACCCATTGGCCCCTGTAAGCCTTTATGCCCCGGCATGGCGATAAAGTCCGCTCCCAGTGCTTCAAAATCAATTTCCAGACTCCCCGCGGACTGTGCGGCATCCACAATGAAAGGCACCTCGTATCGCCGGCACAGTTCCGCCAGCTCCTTTACAGGAAGAATATAGCCAAAGACATTGGACTGGTGGGTGAAAATTGCCGCTCTGGGTGCGGTACGAAGGATGCGTTCAAAATCCTCCAGCGTATCCTCCGGAGAAAACAGCTTCCGCCCCGCCACCTCCACCCGTGCACTTAAGTGGTGCAAGGGTCTTGTGACGGCATTATGCTCAAAACCGGAGATCACCACACGCTCGCCGGGATGCACCAGAGTACGGATCGCCATGTTTAATCCATGGGTACAGTTCATGGTGAAAGCCACCTGTTCCGGAAGGCAGTGAAACAGTTGGGCGGCTTCCTGCCTGCAGCGGTACACCCCCTGAGCGGCATCCATAGAAGCGGCATAACCTCCCCTTCCGGGATTGGTGAAGCGGCGCATGGCTTCCTCCACCGCTTTTCGTACCCCAAGGGGCTTGGGAAAGGAGGTTGCTCCGTGGTCAAAATAGATCATGGCACTTCCTCCAGATTCCCCATAGGATCGGGGCAGTAGAGTTTACTGTAGGTGACAGCATTTGACCGCAGCAGTGCCTTCGCCTGTTCTCTTTTCTCTCCGGGGACTTTCAGGGAATAGCCGCAGCCCTTTTCTGCCAATGGACGGGGCGTTCTGGTCATGGCGGCATTGATCCCTGCCCGGGATAAAACCTCCTGCCCCCGCTGGGCGTAGGTGATAGACCTGAATGTGACAAAACAAACCTTCATATGACAAAACCTCCCTGAACAGACTATGTCAGGGAGGCGGGGAATGTTCAGATTAAAATACACACCGCATGACACGCCATGCCCAGCCCTTCCCCGGTGAAGCCCAATCGCTCCTCCGTGGTTGCCTTGATGTTCACATTTTTAAGCTCTGTTTTCAGATCTTGGGCAATATTTTCCCGCATTTTTGGCAGGTGCGGTGCCAGCTTGGGCTTTTGGGCGATCATGGTCACATCCAGATTTCCCAAACGGTAGCCCTCTTTTTCAATCAGGGACACCACATGGCGCAGAAGCATCCGGGAATCCGCCCCCTTGTAAGTGGGGTCAGTATCCGGGAAATGTTTGCCAATATCCCCCAGCGCAGCCGCCCCCAAAAGGGCATCGG
Source organism: Faecousia sp. (assembly GCA_045594185.1). Lineage (GTDB taxonomy): Bacteria > Bacillota > Clostridia > Oscillospirales > Oscillospiraceae > Faecousia. The sequence continues at coordinate 7,953 of JAZNYB010000071.1, forward strand.
ATACGGCGTGAAGCAAAACATCCGCGTCGGAATGACCGTCCAGCCCCTTTTCATAAGGGATCTCAACGCCGCCTAAGATCAGCTTTCTTCCCTCCACCAAACGGTGTACATCATATCCATGTCCAATTCTCATGGCTTTTCCTCCAGCATTACCCGGGCAAGAAGCAGATCCTGCCGGGTGGTCACCTTAAAGTTTCTCTCGTCGCCCTCTACCAGCCGCACAGACATTCCTATGCGCTCCACAGCAGAGCAGTCGTCCGTCACAGCCGCCTCATCCTCTGCCGCCTTTTGCAATGCCCCACGAATCAGGTCAAAATCGAAGACCTGCGGGGTTTGGGCAGCAAAAAGGGAGCTTCTGTCCGGGGTTTTTTGGACGATGCCACCACGAACCTCCTTAATGGTATCCTTTACGGGAACTCCCGGCGCGGCAGCACCATAGGTGTTGGCAGCACGAACCACCCGGTCAATGAGCTGGGGGGTAACAAGGGGTCTTGCGCCGTCCTGAATGGCAGCCAGCTTCGTCCCCTTTTTAAGGCTTCCCAAGCCCTGCATTACAGACTCCTGCCGGGTCGCTCCCCCCGCAATAACCATTTTCACCTTATCCAGCCCCGCTTTTTGGCACAGATCAGAAATGGGCACAATGAGGTCGGGTCGGGTCACAATGACGATCTCTCCAATGACCGCAGTCTCCTGAAAGGCACGAACCGTATGCAAAATCAAGGGCTCACCCGTCAGCTCTGCCATGATCTTATCCACACCACCCATGCGCCGGGCAGACCCAGCGGCAACGATCACCGCCCCGCAGGACTTGCAGGGGATCACTTTTCTGGCTAAATTTGTCAGTTTCATAGCGTTCTCCTTTTAACGAACAATGCGCTAATGGCATGAAAATTTTGGTTTGTCGGGGAGCTGTTCGATAAACCGGAATTTGCCGTTTCCAACCGTCCCTTACAGTCCGGCGATGAGTTCCTTAAAGTGTTTCCCCCGAACCATAAAATTCTTGAATTTATCAAAGGCAGGTCCGGCGGGAGACAGCAGCACCACATCACCTTCCCTTGCCAGCTCCGCAGCCTTATACACCGCCTGGTCAAAGTCCTCGATATACATGGTCTGGGGCTTTTGGGCATGGTAGCCTTCGGCGTTCAGGGCAGCTTTCTCAATGCGCTGTCCTGTCGCGCCCGTGGCAACCAGAATTTTCACATGGCGGCAAATTTCCTCGCCCAGCTCCTCAAAAGGCAGGAGTTTGTCGTAACCCCCGGCAATGAGGATCACCTTTTCCGGGAAGCTGCGCAGACCGGCTATGGTTCTGTTGGGGCTGGAAGCAATGGAATCGTTATAAAACCGAACCCCAGCCTTCACCCGCACCAGCTCAATGCGATGCTCCACGCCCCCGAATGTCCCGGCGACCTGACGGATCACTTCATCCGATACCAGAGTCTCCAAGGCGGCAATGGCAGTCATATAATTTTCCACATTATGGATACCGGGAAGAAGAATGTCCTTCTGTTCCATCACCTTCTCCC
>JAZNYB010000072.1:0-11369 GCA_045594185.1 Faecousia sp.
AGGCTCCAAAGACGGCAAAAGCTGGCATCTCGCTTGGAAGATGCCAGCAGGCTGCCGCGTACATAGGAAGGCGACCCCCGGTTGAGGGTCGCCTTTTGCATATTATTGGGCTTGGATCTGTGCTTTCAGTGCATCCTGTAAAACCTGTGAAAAATTGATATTTCGTTCCATTGCCATAGCATTCAGCCATGCAGGCAGAGTTACAGTGCGATTGACAGACCGATTATTAAGACGATCTCTTACTGCAGGCATAAACACCTCTACCATAACCACAACACCCCCTTCATCGGGAGACAGCAGTGAAACAGGGCTTGGAATCGGAATTACATCGCCATCCTGTTCCATTCCATATAGGTGCAGACCGAGGGCTTCTTTTGCGTTGCGGAAAGCTTCTTCCTGACTGTGCGCACAAGGTAGGCAGCCGGGCAGATCCGGGAACTCAATAGAAATCCCATCTTCGTCAAAATAGAAAAAAGCCGGGAATACATACTGATTTTGCATATATAATTACTCCTTTCGGTGGGCTTACTTAAATTTCAGCCCTGCTTGCTTTTCAATACTCTTTAATGTTCGGATTGGTATGTCCTTTACAGGGTGGGTAACGGTAACTTTGCCAGGCTTCGTTGGATGTTTGAATTGGTGGTGATCCCCTTCGCAGTTAATTTCATACCAGCCATCCTCTCTTAACTGCTGGATAACTTCCCTTGAAGAATAACTTTTCATTACTTTCCCTCCTAATACTAATATTATAACACATATAATTGTGTTTGCCAATGCTGTATGCAAATATTTTTGTATTTGTTTGCAGCTATTTATGGTAATCCCAAACTCGTCCTCTTGTGTCACAGATTGCCAAAAAGCTTCTGGAGCAGTTTCTTCGTCTGGAATTGCTGCCGGAAATTCCCGATGCCACCCAGCCGTAACCCCACGAAATTTTGGTTGCAAAAAACACGATTCCCCGCTACAATAAACAAAGACCGAAAAAGCGAGGAATTGACTATGACTGAATTATTACACAGAGTGCTGCTCACCGTACAAAAACCTGCCCGATACACCGGGGGAGAGTACAATCAGGTGGTAAAGGACAAATCTCAAATAGATGTTCGCGTTGCTTACTGCTTCCCTGATACTTACGAGCTGGGTATGTCCAACTTGGGTATGCGCATCCTCTATGGCGTGATGAATGAAATGCCCGGCGTTTGGTGCGAGCGGGTCTTTGCCCCTTGGGGGGATATGGAAGAAGCCATGGGGAAGCACAGCCTTCCTTTGTGGGCATTGGAGAGTCAGGAGCCGATCTGTAACCACGACATGATCGCCTTTTCCATTGGCTACGAAATGAGCTATACCAACATCATCAATATGCTGGACTTAGCCGGTATCCCTCTGCATTGCAAGGACAGACCCGGTCTAAAAAACATAGTCTTTGCTGGTGGTGTGTGTGCCTATAACCCTGAACCCTTGGCGGATTTTATCGACTTTTTCTCTCTGGGCGAAGGGGAGGAGATCACCGTAGAAATCGTCTCCCTGTATCAAAAAGCGAAAAAAGAGGATTGGAGCAAGGAAAATTTCCTTCTGGAAGTGGCGAAGATCCCCGGGGTCTATGTTCCCAGTCTTTATAAGCATACTTATCATGAGGATGGCACTTTGGCTGCCATTGAAGCCATTGGAGATGCCCCCAAGACCGTGACCAAACGGATCATCGAGGACTTGGATAAAGCATATTTTCCCACAAAGGCCATCGTTCCCACCACGGAGATCGTCCACGACAGAACCAATCTGGAGGTTTTTCGGGGCTGCATCCGGGGCTGCCGTTTCTGTCAGGCGGGCTTCTCCTGCCGCCCGGTGCGTAAAAAAAGCCCGGAAGTCCTCTACAGGCAGGCTATGGAGAGCTTGCGGGATTCCGGCAACCACGAGCTGACCCTTGCCAGCCTTTCCACCTCGGACTACCGGGGACTGAAGGGGCTGACCGATCGGCTCATTCCATATTGCAAGGATCAAAAGGTGGGACTTTCCGTTCCCTCTCTCCGGGCAGACAATTTCTCCCGGGAGCTGATGGAAAAGCTGCAAACCACCAGAAAAAGCGGGCTCACCTTTGCCCCGGAAGCAGGTACGCAGCGACTCCGGGATGTGATCAACAAGAATCTTACGGAGGACGAGATCCTGGAAACCTGCGCCAGAGCCTTCTCCGGGGGGTGGAACAATGTGAAGCTCTATTTCATGCTGGGGCTTCCCACGGAGACGGACGAGGATGTTCTGGGCATTGCGGAGCTGGTTTTCAAGATCATCAAGACTTGGCAGGCAAACGCCTCCAACAAAAAGCGGGGCCTTCGTGTCCATGTGGCAACGGCATTCTTCGTCCCCAAGCCCTTTACCCCCTTCCAGTGGGAAAAGCAGATCACCCCTGAGGAATATATCCGGCGTACCCGACTGTTAAGAGATGCCATGCCCCATAAGGCGGTGGAGTACAACTGGCACGCCCCCGACCTGTCCCGGTTGGAAGCCGTTCTTGCCAGAGGTGACAGACGGCTGGGGGCTGTTCTGGAATGGGCGGCAAAGCATGGCGCCCGTCTGGACGGATGGGACGAGTATTTCCGCTATGACATTTGGCTGGATGCCTTCAAAGCCTGCGGAATTGACCCCAATTTCTATACCACAAGGGGCTTTGGGGAGGAGGAGCTTCTTCCCTGGCAGACCCTTTCCGTTGGTGTCAGTCAGAAATTCCTTTTGAAAGAACGAAGCCGTGCCTATGAGGGATTGACCACCCCGGATTGCCGGGAGCATTGTGCCGGATGTGGGGCAAACAAGCTGTTAAAGGAGGTTAGCTGCGATGCCTAGAATCCTTTTTGAAAAGACAGGCAGTGCTGTCTATATCTCCCATTTGGATCTGATGCGGGTTTTTCAGCGGGCGTTCAAGCGAGCCGGACTTCTCATTCGCCACTCTCAGGGCTTTACCCCAAGAGCCCATGTGTCTATCGCCCTGCCCCTTTCCGTGGGTGCGGAGAGTGTTTGTGAGCTGCTGGATTTTGAGCTGGCGGAAGGAACGGTTATTAACACAGAAGAAATTCCCACCCTTTTGAACCGCACCATGCCTGCGGGTATTCATGTCAGAGAAATATGGGAGAACGGGAGAAAGCTGCGGGAGCTGACCCATTTGGATGCAGAGGTAACTCTGGAATACGACAAGGGCATCCCGGAGGGCTGTGTGGCAGCTCTGGAAGCCCTTTTTACCGGTGATGCACCTATCATCGCTCCCAAAAGAAGCAAAAACGGCATGACGGTGCAGGATATTCGCCCCATGATCGTGTCCTTTGCCGCGGAAGCTGTCAGTGAGCAGGAAGTAAAGCTAAAGACTCGGGTATGCGCCCAGAATCCTTCCTTAAATCCTGCCCTTTTGGTGCAGGCGATTTTCCTCCACCAGCCGGAGCTGATCCCGGATTTTTCCAGAGTGAAGCGGCTGGAAGTGCTGGATAAAGAGGGAAAGGCGTTTCGGTAAGGGACAGCCAAATTCCGATTTGTCGAACAGCCTATCCATTACCGGGATCCGCCCCTACGACCCATTATCGATAAACTGCCCGAAAAAATGGAATTTGCTGTCTTAAACCGATAGCCTAAACCAAAATTTGTCTCGCTTCCTATATGTTCTTTGGAGGGATACCATGAAAACGCCGGAAGAACAATTTTTTATTGATACCTTCGATCATGCTCCCACCCATCTTTTTTCCGCTCCCGGTCGAACGGAGCTGGGGGGCAATCACACCGACCACCAAAATGGTCTGGTGCTGGCGGCAGCGGTTGATCTGGAAGCTCTTGCATGGGTGGGAGAAAATGGCACAAATATCGTCCGGGTGTTGTCTCAGGGCTATCCGCTGTATGAGATTTCCTTGGATGACTTAGAGCCGAAGCCGGAGGAGGTCAACACCACCCCTGCTCTGATCCGGGGTGTTTTGGCAGAATTTTCCCGGAGAGGCTGCCACCTTCGGGGCTTCGATGCTTATGTGACCTCCCAAGTCCTTCCCGGAAGCGGCCTGAGCAGCTCCGCCGCCTTTGAAGTCCTTATGGGGACGATCTGCAATCATCTGTTTTATGAAGAAAAATGCAGCCCCATGGAGATCGCACGAATGGGAAAGAACGCAGAAAATGTGTATTTCGGTAAACCCTGCGGTTTGATGGATCAAGCTGCCTGCGCAAGCGGTGGCATCGTAGCCATTGATTTTCAGAATGTAAGCCATCCTGTGGTGGAGAAAGTCAATTTCGATTTTGCACGGTGTGGTTATGCTCTGTGCATCATCGACTCCGGTGCTGACCACGCCGACTTGACAGCGGAATACGCCGCCATCCCCGGGGAACTGAAGGCTATTTGTCACGCCTTTGGAAAAGAAGTCCTGCGGGAGCTGCCCGAGGAAGAATTTTTTGCAAACCTCCCTCTTGCGAGAAAAGCGGGAGGGGATCGAGGCGTGCTGCGTGCGATCCATGTGTATGAAGAAAACAAAAGGGTGCGAAAGCAAGCCGCGGCACTGAAAAGGGGAGATGTTGAGGAATTTTTGTCCCTTGTGACTGAGTCCGGAAATTCCTCCTGGATGTATCTTCAAAATGTGATCCCCCGGGGCAGTGCTTCTCATCAGGAATTGGCGTTTTCCTTGGCTCTGGCAAAAAGACTGTTAAAGGACAGAGGTGCTTGCCGGGTACACGGCGGTGGCTTTGCCGGAACCGTTGGGGCCTTTGTTCCCACAGATATGCTGGAGGAATTTCAGGCAGGGATGGAAAGAAACCTCAGGAAAGGCTGCTGCCATGTTTTGTCTGTCCGGCAGGAGGGCGGCAGGCTGGTGAGAACCCTGTAAATCTCAAAAATGACCCCCACCAAACCGGGAAAACACGCCGATTCTCCCTTTGCGAGAGTGAATTTTCGGTCTGGTGGGTGTGATTCTCTCTGTCGGTTTGGTAGAATCAAGCCGCTGGTATACCACAGCGAGAGAAAATCCACCCCGACAAATGGAGGTAATATTATGGAAACAAGAACCATTGGCAGCTTCATTGCCACCTTGCGAAAAGCAAAGGGACTTACCCAAAAGGATCTGGCGGAAAAGCTCAGTGTGTCTGACAAAGCGGTGAGCCGCTGGGAGCGGGACGAATGTGCCCCCGACCTGACCCTCATCCCGGTGATCGCTGATATTTTCGGCGTGACCACCGACGAGCTTCTCCGGGGTCAGCGGAACAACCCGGAAAACCCCAAACCGGAACAGCCCACGGAAAAGAGCAAAAAGCAGCTAAACCGTATTCTGAAAGAAAACAAGACCCGCTTACTGACCAACAGTCTCATTGCCTTGGGCATCGGGTTTGCGGGTCTGATCGCCGCCATGATCTGCAATTTGGCATTCCTTCGGGCTTATTTAGGCTTTTTTGTGGGCTGCGGCTTCTATTTGATGGCGGTCGTTATGGAAACGATCTTCGGTGTGCAGGCGTTCTCCTCTGTAAGCAGCGAGGATTTTGAGGAAGAAGCGATAACCTCCCACCGCAAGGAGCTGAAGGGTATTTTGAAATGCGCCGCCCTTGGGCTTGCGCTTCTGTTTGTAGTGACCCTTCCTTTGGTCATCCATGTTTGGGACGCCTATATGGGTCTGACGGCGGGGAGCTGGCTGGGCTTGGCTTTGATCTACTGCGCTGTGGCGGCAGGGCTGTTCTTTCTGGGACAGTGGGTTTACCGGGGAATTCAGCTTGGACGGAACAAAGAAGATGACAGCCCTAAGACAGAAAAGGCAAGAAAGCTCCACCGCTTGCAGACCAAGGTCATGGGCTTTACGGCTCTTGCATTGCTCATTACCTTGATATTGCAAAGTGGTTTTAATGACTATTGCTACAGCAAGATGCCCTTTGTATCCGGAGAAACTTTCCAGAATATTGACGAGTTTTATGCCTGGGCTATGGCTGATTTGGAGGATGGCTACAGCCAGGATGATTACATTTATTGGGAGCAGGACGAGAGCTATGTAGAATACTTCGACGAAAACGGCGACAGCATTTCCGTAGAGGAGCTTAAAGCCCAGGCAGAAAACGGCTCAGATTTCAGTCGCATCAATGCTATTATCAGCATCAGTCCCAGGAATATTTCCAGAACGGATTTTAGTGACAACGGCTCCTATTTCCCTCTGACGGTCTATACCAATGAGGATTGGCTGGCAAACAGTAATACCCTGGACGACATCAATATTTGTTTCATTTTCCTGTGCATCGGAGAAATCGTTGCAGGCATCGTGATTTATAACAAGAAAAGAAAGTCCCTTTGAGGGGTGTTCTTAATCCTCCCCCTGTGAAGACTTCCTGTTGAACCATAAAGAAAGCCCTTGCTTGAAGCACTTTCGAGACCTCAGGCAAGGGCTGTTTTTATTCAGTTTCTACTTATGGTGTCCAAACTGGATTTACAAAATTGCCAGCAGGACGAAGTTCAGTATGAACAGTACCACGCAGACCCACAGCAGGGGATGCACTTCCTTTGCCTTGCGGGAGCAGAGCTTTACGATGCAGTAGGTGATGAACCCGAAGGCGATGCCGTAGGAAATGCTGTAGCACAGAGCCATGAACAAACCGGCAAAGAATGCGGGGATAGCTTCATCCAGCTCGCTCCAGTTAATGTCCTTAAAGGAGGATGCCATGAGGACACCGACCATAACCAGAATGGGGGCTGTTGCGGCGGAGGGAACCGCGCTGACGAAGGTGGCGAAGAATGCGGAAAGGGCAAAGCACAGGGCTACCACAACGGAGGTCAGACCGGTTCTGCCCCCTGCGCCGATGCCGGCAGCGGATTCCACGAAGGTTGTGGTGTTGGAGGTGCCAAACAGCGCGCCAATGGAAGTGGCGGTAGCATCGGCAAACAGAGCCTTATCCAGCCGGGACTTGAAGCCGGGAGCTTCGTCCATCTTCTTCTCGTCTTCCTCGGAGAAGATGCCGCTCTGACGACCGGTTCCGATAAAGGTGCCGATGGTGTCGAAGGTATCGGTAATACTGAAGGAGAAAATGGTAATGAGAACCAGAGGCAGCTTGGACAGATCCGTGAACAGACTGACAATGCCGCCTTCTTTGAAAATCGCCAGGAAGGTGGTGGGAAGGGCGTTGCAAGCCTCTGTGAAGCTGATGGTGCTGGCCATGGAGGTGACTCCAAAGGGGATACCGATGATGGTGGTGGCAATGATAGAGATGAGCATTGCGCCCTTGACCTTGAGAAGCATGAGAACGATGGTGATGACAAGACCGATCAGGAATACCCACAGAACGGGGGTGTTCAGAGTGGCAAGAGAAGGAACACCGGCACCGAAGTTCACAAACTCCACATTGAGGAAGCCTATGTAGGCAACAAACAGACCGATGCCGCCGCCGATTGCGTTTTGCAGACTGGTGGGGATGGCTTTAATAATATACTTTCTGACTTTGGTAACGGTGATGAGAATGTTGATCAGACCGCAGATAAAGACCATGGACAGAGCCTGCTGCCAGGTGAAGCCCAGACCGAAGCAAACGGTATAGACGAAAAACGCGTTTAAGCCCATGCCCGGTGCCTGTGCGTAGGGAACATTGGCAACAAGACCCATGACCAGTGTGCCAACTACTGAGGCGATGATGGTCGCGAGGAAGACTGCGCCCCATTCCATTCCGGAGGCAGCCAAAATGTCGGGGTTAACAAAGAGAATGTACGCCATGGCAAAGAAGGTAGTCAGACCTGCCACGATCTCGGTGCGTACATTGGTGCCGTTCTCTTTTAATTTGAAAAACTTTTCCATAAAAACGCTCCCTTCTGCTTATTCGTTTTTTAGTAACAGCTATTATGAAGTGTTATTTGCGAAGTTAAGTAGTTTCTTTGGGAACATTGCGCCTGAAGCATATGTTTAGCGGTGAAAATGCGGAAGGCTTTTGTAAATGCCCTGTTCAAAATACCGTCTCCGAAAAAGCGGTTTCACGCCTGCTGTGGTGCAGGAGCGATAACGCCTCTCACGATCCCCGTTTCAGTCTATGTTACCGGAAGTGAAAAATGCCATTTTGTCTCCGGAACACAAAGGGAAATTTAGAATCGGATTTTGTGGGACAGCAGGTATTTTCCCCAAATTTCACCTGTACATTGGTATCACCCTCTTTGGATGTAATATAGCATATAGTAGAAAATTCATACAAGTGGTAATGTTGTATGAATTTAGCGAATAGAATTGATGCAAAATACAGAAAGTGATAATGACAAATAAAAAATCGTTGACTCCGATTTTTCCTTGTGATATACTAAAAAAGATGGGGTCAGAGGATCTCGTTTTTTATTTACGGCTACTCGCGGCACCCCTTTTTCCGGGGAGTATAGACCATGATCTCTAATCCAAAGACGGAAGGATCATGACACAAAAGAGGTGTACCCATGGAAGTTTCTATGACTGTTGTCGCCCGGATACAAAGCGACTTTTCCGGCAAATTCGGTATTCCCCGGCAGTCGGGGCTGGTGCCGGAATTGGAGGCTCTGGTGGTCTTTGAGCCGGAGTTCCGGAACCCCGATATGCTCCGGGGCTTGGAGGGCTTTTCTCATATCTGGCTTTTATGGAATTTTTCCGCAAACCGGCAGGATGGCTGGTCCCCTACGGTTAGACCGCCACGGCTGGGAGGTAATACCCGCATGGGTGTCTTTGCTACCCGCTCTCCCTTCCGTCCCAACCCCATTGGGCTGTCCTGCGTGAAGCTGGAGGAAGTCATTTCGCACAGCCCTCAGGGACCCGTGCTTCGTGTCTCCGGGGCTGACCTTATGGACGGAACGCCGATTTTTGACATCAAGCCCTATGTCCCTTATGCGGACTGTCAGCCCGGTGCTGTGGGGGGCTTTACGGATACGGCAGGAGAATTTCTGCTGGAGGTTTGTTTCCCGGAAACACTGCTTGCTCAAATTCCGGAAAACCGCCGGGATGCCCTTTTGGGTGTCCTTGCCCACGACCCCAGACCCTCCTACCAGCGCAGCCCGGAAAGAGTATACGGCATCAGCTTCGCTGGCTTTAATGTGCGCTTTCGGGTGGAGGAAGAACGGCTGACCGTGGTGGAAGTGAATAAAGAGTAAAAAAACGCAGAGGAAAAGGGACGGCCCCATCCTCTGCGGTATTTTTCTATCTCCAGTCCGGCTCCAGCTCTTTTTTCATAGGAAGCCCAAAAATAATTTCCCGGGTAATGCTTTTGTATTCCTCGAAGTCCGTGGTTTTTCGCAGCTTCTTCCCCAAGGCGTCGCTGCTTTCAAACAGGCACAGCAAATGCCGCCAGTTTTCCTTTAAGCGGAACATGGCGTTGCGGCGGCTTCCAAAGGCAATGCAGTATTCCTCCAAAAGGGAATCGTGAAAGGCGGCAAGGGTGGCAGGTGTGGTGCCATGAGGGGAGAGCATACCGGGGTTGCCGATCAAGCCCCGCCCGATCATCATAGACTGAGCCTGGGGAAAGCGGGCTTCCATCGCTTTTATCTCCGACAAGGAGCAAAGATCGCCGTTGTAGGAAACAGGTGCTTTGGAATGATCCAGAGCGTAGGAGAAGGTGTCCAGATCGACCTTTCCCTTATAAAATGACTGCCGCACTCTGGGGTGGATGATGATTTCTTCTGCCGGATAGCGGTTGAGCAGCTCTAAAATGGCAGGAAATTCCTCGGGTGAGGTCATGCCAATGCGGGTCTTAATGGAAATGGGCAGTGGAGACTTGGGAAACACCTCGTCTAAAAAGGCGGCAAGCTGCGCTAAATCCCGAAGCATTCCCGCCCCCTTGCCCTTGGATACAACTGTGCCGGAGGGACAGCCCATGTTCAGGTTCACCAGCCTGTAGCCCATGTCCTTACAGCAGCCCGCAGCCCACAGAAAGTCCTCCGGGGAGCGGGTCAGGATTTGAGGCACGGCTTCAAAGGGAACGGAATCTGCCGGTGGCAAGTCTCTGCGTTCCTTGGTGGTCAGGCTGTGGTGCATGGTGGGGGAGATGAAGGGCATATAATACCGATGCACCCCGGGGAAATGGGCGTGGTGCAGCCGGCGGTAAACACTGTCAGTTAATCCCTCTAAAGGGGCAAAGTCATAGCGCATGGCATCCTCCCGAAAAAAAGCTGCTCCAAGTATATCCTTTTTTCCGGGGAAAAGCAAGAAATAAAATGTGTCCGCATTTCCGCAAGCTGGCATATTCAACAAAGAAGGATAAATTTGCACTCAAATTTCAGACATTTGTGATAAATGCAGGCAAAACAAGGGGTATCGGCAGACAAAATGGTGCTTAGATTGAATAAATATACATAACAACTGCATAATTTTACAGAACTTTTCGATATTTCGGTAAAGAAATAAGCAAATAGTACGGAAAATGCCTGGGTTTTTGAGAAATATCTGATTTTTCTTTGAAATTAGGATTGAATTTTTATGAAAAATGATATACAATAATCTATAGAAAAAGGCAGAAATTTAATGGAAATTGGGGCGGTATTATGAAGCAGATTATGATTACCGGCAGTACATTAACGCTGGAAGAAATGGCAGCCGTTTGCCGCAACGGGGCAAAGGTCGTTCTTTCTCAGGAAGCCAAAGACAATATTCAGGCATCCCGTCAGGTGGTTGACCGGCTTGTGGAGGAACACGCCACGGTCTATGGCATCACCACAGGCTTTGGTAAATTCAGTGATGTTACTATTACAGCGGATGAGTGCAAGCTGCTTCAAAAGAACCTGATCATTACCCATGCTGTGGGTGCCGGGGAGCCTTTCAGCCGGGAGGTTTCCAGAGGGATCATGCTTCTGCGGGTGAACAATCTGGCAAAGGGCTTTTCCGGAATCCGCCTGTCTACGGTGGAAACACTGGTGCAGATGCTGAACCGGGGCGTAACACCGGTGATCCCTCAGAAGGGTTCTCTGGGTGCCAGCGGTGACCTGGCTCCTCTTTCTCATATGGTTCTTCCTATGCTGGGTCTGGGTCAGGCGGAATATGAAGGAAAGGTCATGTCCGGTGCCCAAGCCATGGAGCTTGCCGGAATCCCCACCATTGAGCTGGTTGCCAAAGAGGGTCTTGCTCTGATCAACGGCACTCAGGCGATGACCTCCGTGGGTGCGCTGGCTGTCTATGATGCCATCTCTGTTATGAAGGTGGCGACCCTTGCCGCCGCCATGAGCTTTGAAGCCAACCGGGGCGTTTTGGATGCGCTGGATGCGAGAGTCCATGCCGTCCGTCCGCACGATGGCCAAGGAAAGGCTGCTTCCAATCTGCGCAGGCTTTTGGCAGGAAGCGAAAATGTTACCCGTCAGGGTGAGATCCGGGTGCAGGATGGGTACAGTCTGCGTTGTGTTCCTCAGGTGCATGGTGCCAGTCAGGATGCTATCAACTATGTGAAATCCAAGGTGGAGA
>JAZNYB010000073.1:0-12785 GCA_045594185.1 Faecousia sp.
GTTTCCATGTTCAGGGTCATGCGCCCATCCTGCATCCGGGTAAAATCCAGCAGACCCATGACCATTTCTGTCAGGCGGCGGCTTTCTCTTTGAATAATGGAGATGCCCCGGCGGGTTTCCTCCGGGTCTAAGGTGTAGCCCGCAAGCAGTGTCTCGCTCCAACCGCTGATGGCAGTCAGTGGCGTGCGCAGCTCGTGAGACAAAGAGGAAATAAATTCCGTCTGTAATTTCTCGTTCTGTCCGATCTTATTGGACATATCGTTGATCGTCTCCGCAAGCTCCCCGATCTCATCGTCATATTGATACTGGATCTGGATGCCATAGCTGCCGCCAGCGATCCGCTTTGCCGTTGCCGTGATCTGCGCCACAGGCTCCAAAATAGAGCGGATATAGAATCGGCTGCTGATATATACGATCAAGACCAGGAGAGAACCCAAAAACAGAGCGATCAGGAACACCGTCAAAAGCTGCCGCTCCACCAAGCGCAGGCTGGTGACATAGCGCAAAACGCCGATGACTTCACCGTTGCTGTACAGCATGGGGCTGGATACCGCCATGATCCGCTCTCCTGTATCCGGGTCACGCCCAATATAAGGGGCAATTTCCTTGGTCTGCATGGCATCGGTCACATCGGATGTAGTAGGAGCCTTTCCTGCCCACTGCCCATAGGAGGAAGCCACCAGCCGTCCACCGGTGTCCACAAACTGCAGCTCGATGGTATCCTTTTCATCAAAGTTTGTGGCATAGGTCATACAGGACTGATAATACTCATTGTAGCTCTGTCCGATATAATTGGCAAAAAAGTCCGTGGTGGTCTTTGCCCGGTGGCGCATATCCGCCTTAATATTGGCAATATAGTAACCGGCAAAGGCAGCGGTGACCAAAACCACGCAGACCAGAGCCAATGCGATCACAGGCCCTACAGTATGAGTCAGCCACCGTCCCCGGATCCCCTTTTGGGACAAATGCTTTTTACGGGCAGTGGGAGTTTTTCTGCTCCCGCGCTTCCATTTTAGCTGCCCCACTTATACCCGAACCCCCAGACTGTGGTAATATACCTTGGCTTTGTAGCATCATCCTCGATTTTCAGCCGCAGGCGTCGAATGTTCACATCCACGATCTTCAGCTCGCCCTCGTAATCCGGTCCCCAGACCGCCGTCATCACATCCTCCCGGGACAGGGCTCTGCCGGGATTTTGCATAAACAGCTTCATAATGGCAAACTCCACCTGAGTCAGACGGATCTTGGAATCCCCCTTCTCCAGAGAACGGTTGCGCAGGTTGATGGTAAAAGGTCCCTGAGAGATCAGCTCCATGTCCGCAGTGCTGTCGCCACCAATGCGGCGGTACAAAGCATCGATGCGGGCAGTCAGCTCCGCGGGAGAGAAGGGCTTTGTTACATAGTCGTCCGCTCCTGTCATCAGCCCGGTGACCTTGTCCATCTCCTGGGTTCTGGCCGTCAGCATAATAATGCCGATCTTATTGTTATTTGCGCGGATATTCCGGCAGACCTCAAAGCCGTCAATATCCGGCAGCATAATGTCCAAAATGGCAACTCCGATATCCGGGTTTTCCCGAATCCGCTCCAGAGCCTCCGCACCGGTGCCGGCTTCGATGGCATCATAGCCCGCACGGCGCAGGTTAATGACCACGAAGCTGCGGATATTGACCTCGTCCTCCAAAATCAGTACCTTTTTCATATTCTTCACTCCTTAAGTCTCGCCTGTTTTCCAGTCCTCCCGGATAAAGCTGAAATCCTCGATCAGGGACGCTTCTGTGATCCCCGCCGCTTCCGCGCCCTCGCCCAACACTGCTCCATAGGTCACTTCATCCGTCTTATTGAGAATAAATCCACCCTCCCATACGGCAGCCTCGTCTCTGTCTTCCCCGGTATAGGCATAGATGGTAAACAGAGTTTCTTCATTTTGGGTGAACACATAGCCGGGAACACGCCACCGGTCGTTTCCGATGGTCACCCGCATCTGCCGGATCAAGCCGCTGTCCAGGCGGACATACCACCGTCCGGTATAATTGTGATAGGTAAATACCTTTTCTTCTTCCTGACCCTCCGGGGTGAGGTTATACCAGCGAATAAAGTCCTGAGGAAGCTGGGCATCCCTGTCTCTGCTCTGCACAAGTGCGGGAAGCTCCAAAAGCCCATCATCGTCAATGTCACAGGCGTAAACATAGTAATTGCGAATGGTCTTAACACTGGTCTCGGAATCTGCCGACAAGGAAACATTGGTAAATCTTGCCTTTACCATGGCATATACATCCGTAATGATGGTATCTTCATCATAGGCACTGGCAACAAATACCGCTTTTGTGTCTTCCCACATTCCCCCGGTGGCAATGCGTTTCAAATTCTCCACAGGCACGGACATAACAGCCTCCGTTGCCCGCTCCATGCTGCCATTTTCCATACGGTACAGCTCCGCCACTCCGTTTCCTTCCTCACTGCCGGGACGAAGCAGGAACACTTCCCTGCGATCATCCCCATCCAGATCTACCGTTAGAAACCGGGTGTATCCGGCAGTCAGAATATTGTGGCTGTTGCCATCCATAAAAGAGTAAGCAGAGAGGGTATGCAAGACCTCGTTGCCCATCTGCCGCCCAACCACCAGCTCCCGTCCGGGAAGTCCATCGAGCTGGGCATATTCCACCTGAGAAAAGGCAGTGCCGGAAAACTCCATGCGGGCAATGTCCGTATACGCTCCATCCCGCTTGGCAAATACGATGACCTTCAGGGGCTTTTCATCCGTCCCCTTGGCAAAAAGGATCGCTTCGGTGACACCGTCCCCGGTAAGATCCGCAAGCTGAACAGTCTGTCGGTTCTCCCCCTGAACAGGGGCACTGTAGGACAGATTGGACATAACCTTATCAATGGCACTTTGCAGCTCGTAATAGTCCTCTGATCGTTTGGGCAGGCTGTACAGCTCTTCCATTGTCTTTATGGTGCAGCCGGAAAGCAGCAGGGACACTGCCACCAGCAGAACAAGTATTCTTTTCTTCAAGCGTGGTTCCCTCCTGTCCATCCGGTTTTTCACTTTTAAGTAATCAAGCTATTATAGCCTATTTTATCTGAAAATGCAAGGTTCTCGTCACCCCATTTTCAAAAAATATCGAACACATTTTCGATTATTTTACTGCACGACCACATTTTCTTTGCCCAGAAGGTCGGTCAGCTCCCGGAGCATATCTTCATCCAGACCGCACAAAGCTCCCCGCCGTACTCCTGTATCTGCGAAATAGCAAATAACTTTGTTTTCTCCGGGGAACATTCCTACAATTGCCTTGATCTTTCTGTAAACAGGGCTGGACTCCGAGGGAAGCTTCAAAAACAGCTTTCCGTTTCCCGGCATGGGCTTTGGAGCAGGAGTCTGTTCCTCCTGAGGCTGGGAAGCATAGTCGGAAATGGGTCTTGCCCGGTTCACAACCACCTGAGGTTCCTTTTCATCCCGGACAGAAACCCGTCCAATGACCACCACTGCCTGATTTTCCTTAAGGTAGCTTCCATACTGAGTCAGCACATTGGAAAACGCCAGAAGCTCGATGCTGCCGGTATCATCCTCCAAGGTCACATATGCCATCATGGAGTTATTTTTGGTGGTTTTCATTTTCACCTTCTGAACAACGCCTGCCACGGATACGATGGAATCATCCTTCACCTGGGCTTCTTCGTCCATGAGACTGCCAATGGGAAGCACATGGGTATTTTTCAGCATCACCCGGTAATCGTCCATGGGATGCCCGGAGAGGTACAGTCCGGTGGCTTCCTTCTCCATAGCCATAATTTCAGAGCGGGGAGCCTCCTTCAGTACCGGAACAGGGACTCCACTTCCGGGGAGCTCATCCTCCTCCATGCCGAACAAGCCCATCTGCCCTTCCACATTCCGCCGTCTGCTGTCTGCCACGGAGTCCATCACGGAATCGTACACGAAAAGGAGCTGACTGCGGTGAAGCCCGAAGCAGTCCATAGCACCGCATTTAATGAGGTTTTCCACCATTCTTTTATTCAGCTCGCCCTCGCCCATTCTTTGAACGAAATCCTCCAGAGAACGGAACGCGCCGCCCTCAGACCGCTTTTCAGCTACAGAGCGAATAAAACCTCTGCCGATGTTCTTGACAGCACCCAAACCAAAGCGGATACCCTCTTTTTCCACGGTGAACCGATCCTCAGAGCGGTTAATATCCGGGGGCAGGACGGGAATACCCATATTTTTGCACTCCGCGATATAGCCCGCGATCTTATCCGCACTGTTCAAAACCGAGGTCATCAGTGCCGCCATGTACTGCCAGGGATAGTGACATTTCAGCCACGCCGTCTGATAGGACACCACGGCGTAACACACCGCGTGAGCCTTATTAAAAGCATAGTTTGCAAAGTCAACGATCTCGTCATAAATGGACTGGGCAGCGGCTTCGGAAACGCCCCTTGCCACCGCGCCGGGGATGCCCTGTTTTTCGTCACCATAGACAAACACACGCCGCTCTTCCTCGATCACCTTTTGCTTCTTTTTGGAAATGGCTCTGCGGATGTTGTCCGCCTGACCCATGGTGTAACCCGCGAGAGAGCGGAAAATTTCAATAACCTGCTCCTGATAAACAATACAGCCGTAAGTGACACGCAAAATCGGCTCCAAAAGGGGCGTTTTATAGGTGATCTTCCGGGGGTTCAGCTTATTGGCGATAAATTTAGGGATGGAATCCATGGGACCCGGGCGGTAGAGTGCCACGATAGCCGTCATATCTTCCACAGAGGTTGGCTTCATATTGACACATACACCGGTGATTCCCGCCGACTCCAACTGGAACACGCCCTGTGTTTTCCCCTCTGCTACCATAGCAAAGGTGTCAGGGTCTTCTCCAGAAATATGGTCAATGGAGAAATCCGGCACAGTCTTTCGGATCTCCCGCTCCGCTTCGTCAATGACCGTCAGGTTACGCAGCCCCAAAAAGTCCATTTTCAGAAGTCCCAGCTCCTCGATGGTGGTCATGGTATACTGGGTAACGATGGTGTCATCATTCCGGGACAAAGGCACATAGGTTTCCACCGGCTGATCTGTAATGACCACACCTGCGGCATGGGTGGAGGTATTCCGGGGCATTCCCTCCAAAGCTCTGGCGGTGTCGAGCAGGGTTTTGACCCGGTCATCGCTGTCGTACATTTCCTTTAGCTGGGGAGATACCTGCAGGGCTTCCTCCAAGGTGATGTGCAGGGTGGTAGGCACCAGCTTCGCTACCACATCCGTCTCGGCATAGGTGAAATTCAAGGCTCTGCCCACATCACGGATAGCGGCTCTGGCTGCCATAGTGCCGAAGGTGACGATCTGCGCCACATGATCGGCACCGTATTTTCTCATAACATATTCAATGACCTCGCCTCTGCGCTCCTGACAGAAGTCCGTATCAAAGTCGGGCATACTGACCCGCTCCGGGTTCAGGAAACGCTCAAAGATCAGGGCATATTTCATGGGGTCAACTTCCGTAATGTGTAAACAGTACGCCACAATGGAAGCCGCGCCGGAGCCACGCCCCGGACCTACAGGAATCCCCTCCTCCTTGGCATAACGGATGAAATCCCACACAATGAGATAGTAATTCACATATCCCATTTTGCTGATGACCCCGATCTCGTATTCCAGTCTGTCCACATACTCCTGAGAAGGCTCTGAATACCGCTCCCGGAAGCCTTCATAGCACAGCTTGCGGAAGTATTCCTCGTTGGTATACCCTTGGGGGATGGGGAAAGAAGGCAGCTTGTATTCGTTGAACACAAATTCCACATTACACCGCTGGGCAATTTTCACGGTGTTTTCAAAGGCTTCCTCCACCGCCGGGAAAAGCTGCCGCAGCTCTTCCTCGCTTTTGACATAGAACTCCTCCCCCTCAAAGCGCATCCGCTTGGGGTCGTCCACAGTCTTGCCGGTCTGGACGCACAAAAGCACATCCTGAATTTTGGCGTCTTCTTTTCTTAAATAGTGAGCATCGTTGGTCACCACCAGGGGAAGCCCGGTTTCTCTGGCAATGCGGTAAATACCCTGATTGACGGCACGCTGCTCGGCAATGCCGTGATCCTGCAATTCCAGATAGAAATTGTCCTCACCGAAAATCTCTGACAGCTCCAGAGCATAGTCCTTCGCGGCTTCGTAATCCTCCTGCAAAAGCCGCTGGGGTATAGCACCGGCAAGGCAGGCAGAAAGGCAGATCAATCCCCTGCTGTACTGCCGCAAAAGCTTTAAGTCCACTCTGGGTTTTCCGTAAAAGCCATGGACAAAGCCTGCCGATACCAGCCGGGACAAATTGGCATACCCTTCCATGTCCTTGCACAAAAGTACCAAATGGTAAGACTCATTATCAATGCCATGGACACGGTCATTTATGGTTCTGGGTGCCACATAGACCTCGCAGCCGATAATGGGCTTGACCCCTGCCGCCTTTGCAGCCTTATAAAAATCGATCACTCCATACATAACGCCGTGATCCGTAATAGCTACGGCATCCTGCCCCAGCTCCTTCACCCGCTCCATGAGCTTTCCAATGCGGCAAGCACCGTCCAGAAGGCTAAATTCCGTATGGAGATGTAAATGCACAAATCCCATTTCTATTCCTCCCGGCTCAGCTCCACCAGCCGCATTAATCTGTGGCTCATGGAGGATTTGGTGATGGGGGGTTCCATTAGACCTGCCAGCTCCGTCAAAGAGGATTCCGGGTTATCCAGTCTCGCCTTTGCCGCCTGATATAGCTTTTGGGGCAAATCCTCCAAAGCCCCCCTCGCTTCTAAGATTCGGATCGCCGCAAGCTGCTCCTGGGCGGCATCGACCACCTTGGAGGTATTGGCTTCGTCGCAGTTGCAGCGGCGGTTGACCTTGTTTTTCAGTTCCTTTTCCAGCTTCGTCTCCATGATCCCCATGGCACTGACCGGGGCACTGAGAAGGGTCAAAAAGTCCGCGATCAGGTCGCTTTGCTTTAAGTACAGAACACTGCTGCCGCTGCGACCGGTGAGCTTGGGGTATGCTCCCAAAAGCTCCTCCATCAGAGGTGAAACCTCCCGGGCGACAAATCTGTGGGTGGTGGTCAGCTCCAGATGATAGCCCTTTTCCGGATCTGTCACAGAGCCGCCGGCCAAAAACGCCCCACGCAGGAAGGAAGCCTTGCAGCAGTCCTCCTCCAGCACTCCCAGATTCACATGAAGTGCCAAGGTATCCTCCGGGCTGAAGCCGTAGATCTCCAAAATCTGCCGCAGCTTTTCCCGGCTGGAAATGGAAAATATTTGTTTTCCCGAAGAAGGCTCCGGCTGTACATCAAATTCAAATCCGAATGCCTTTTTCCACAGCTTGGGAAGAAGCTGCATCAGCTCCCGGCTCTCCGTAACGATGCGGATGCCTTCATTGCTGAAGGTATTGCAAAACAGGAGGATCCCGAAGCACTGCGCAACGCAGCAGCACTTTTTCTGGGGAAGTGTCCTGCAAATTTCTGTTTTTACCTGAGACGAAAAGGACATTGCCCTCTCTCCTTCCTGTGTATGGAGAAGGGTATCCCCTCTCCCTTAAAGCCGGACGACCTCCGGCTGCAACATAATGCCGCTGGTTTCATATACCCGGCGTTTGATTTCCTCAATCAGAGTCAGGACATCCTCCGCCGTTGCGTTTCCTAAGTTTACTACAAATCCGGCGTGTTTTTCGGAGACTGCCGCGTCTCCCACCCGGAAGCCTTTTAATCCTGCCTGATCGATTAGTGCCGCGGCGTAGCCGCCCACAGGACGCTTAAAGGTCGATCCTGCGGAGGGCAGCTCCAAGGGTTGAGATGCTTTCCGTTTTTCCATAAGGGTCTGCATGGCTGCACGGATCTCAGACTCCGGTTTGGGGATAAGCCGGAACTCCCCTTCCACAATGAGCCATGGTTTTCCTGTAAAAGCACTGCAGCGGTAGGAAAATTCCTGTTCTTCCCCTTCTAAAAAGTGGGGTTCACCGTCCATATCCATATATTTTGTCCGGACAGTCACCTGCTTCATTTCTCCCCCGTAAGCTCCGGCATTCATATACAGCCCGCCGCCTACAGAGCCGGGGATACCGTGGGCAAATTCCAGACCGCTAAGTCCAAGAGATGCGGCAAAACTGGCAAGTCTTGCCAAGGTCACCCCGGCAGAAGCCCGGATTTCAGTCTCCGTCACCTGTTCCAGTCTTTCACTCATAGCTCTGGTGCAGATGATCAATCCCCGCCGCCCATGATCCGGGGCAAGAACATTGGTTCCCGAGCCAAGGATAGCAGGAGTAATACCGTTTTTCTTTGCCCAGGACAGCAGACAGGACAGCTCACTTTCTGTTTTGGGCAGGGCGAACACCTCACAAGGGCCACCGATCTTAAAGGATGTATGTTTGGAAAGGGGCTCCTCCATACGAAGCTCAACATGAGGAAACGCCGAAAGCATTTTCTGTTGCAGATCCGTCAAACTACTCATAAAACCCTCCGCAATGATCTCTTACAGCCTTTTTCCGCTGTAATTATAATAGGATCAACTCAGTACATATTTTTGTACTTTTTCTCTTTTCCCGCAGATTTTTTCACAAAGGGCACACTACCCCATACTGTATCTACAATACTATACCACATCCATGGCAGTTATGCAAATGAATCCTTTGTTAATTTTAATCCCATGGGAAGAAAAACCGAAGGCAGGTGTTTCCCGCCTTCGGCTATTGATTCAGGTGGTTTATTCCGGCTTAAACAGGGCTCCAAAAACGAATATCAACGCCCCGATTGGCACATCTGCGCAGTTCGGGCTGATTGGGCAAGGGTGGCCAAAAACGGGATACAATTTTCAAGTCCAAAGCGATTGACAAACGGAAAACACGATACTATAATAGTAGTATTACATAACAACATATGTAAAGGAGTGAGATCATGAAGCATTTTCTTGTAATTTTTCTTTTAGTCGCACTGCTTCTCTCAGCTTGCGGAACAGAGCGGGCAGAACCTACAGATGCACAGGTTTCCCCCACAGTTTCTACAGCTCCCTCCCCTGAGCCCACGGAAGCAGCTACGGAAGCCCCCACCGAACCTACGCAGGAAGTTACGGAAGCTCCCACAGAGCCCAGTGCGCTGAGCATCATAGGAGAATGGCTGGATCAGGAGCTCTCCTACACGGTTTACAGTGAGTATATGCACTTGGCATATAACGGCTTCTCTCACGAAATCCGTCAGGAAACCGCTCTGGATAAAAGCTTCCATTTTATTGATATTCAGCGTCAATGGGATCATACAAACGATGCCGAGTATAGCAGTCAAATGGAGTATTACTACCAATATGAAGGCAGCAATTATGTGTGCTATATGAAAAAAGATGACCAGCCCGGGGAGCGCTATGTCTATGCAGCCGGTCAGGAGCAATCGCTTTTCGATTCCCGCTATCTCATGGTTGGGTCAGAAGTGCTGCTGCCTTCGTATTTGCAGGACTTTTCTTTAAGCGAAGAAGCAGCCGAAACAGGAAATCGGGTTTGCACCTTCTCTTTGCCGTTACAGTCTGTTATGAAAAATGGCTCTCTGCTTTCTAATTTCATTGATGTTTCTTTCCAGTTCTACGGAACGGAATATGATCCCAGTCTGGAGCTAAACCTCTATTGCACGCTGGAGGTTGAGCCGGAAACCCTTCGTCCTGTTTCTCTGACCTATAATTTTGATGAATTAAAGCCCTATATTCTCTCCTCCGGCGCACTCAGCGGAGAATACGCCTTTAATATTGACTTGGTGCGTTTCGCATATACTTTTGACTACAATCTTGCGGAAACTACAAGCATTCCCGCAGAATTTCTTCCATAAGGGTTTGCCCTGTTCAAAAGGGGAATCCGGATGATGCGGAAACTATGAAAACAATCTAAAAACCGGAGACAGACGCTCGTCCATCTCCGGTTTTTAATTTTGGGGGCTTATTCCGGCTTAAACAGGGCTCTCCAATAGTCCTCCTCCAAAATTCTGGTGGAGATAGAGAGTTTGTTTTTCACCACTGCCTTGATATAGTCCACATAGTCCTGAGAAATTTCTTCCCCGGTCAAACTGATGACCTCACCGGTCTTGCCGTGGTAGCTTGCCTTATCGGTGATCCAGCTTCGATTATTGAAAATAACCAGCGGATCCGCATCAGAGAATACATCCCTGCCTACATACAAACGGGAGTCAAATTCCAGGCCAAAGAGATTACTTAAAGTGGGCAGGAAGTCGGCAGAGCAGCACGCTTCGTCCACAGTTACAGGAGTCATGCCCTTCTTGTAGATGATGCAGGCATTGCGGTAAAGCTCAAAGTTTTCCTCTACCGGATGTCCTTGCAGCTCACTGATCTCCTCATTGGTCAAGCCATAGGGATAGTGATCAGCGGAAAGGGCGATAACGGTATTCTCCGCTACGCCAGCCTCCTCCAGCTTTTGCAAAAGCAGCTCCAAGGCTTTGTCCAGCTCGATCTGTGTGGCAAGATATGCCTTTACATCGTCGCTGTAGGGCAGATGGGCAACAGCATCTTTGTTCTTACTGGCCATGCGGTTGCCGCCCAGGAAGTTGTATTCCAGATGTCCAGAAACGGTCATATAATAGGCGTGGAAGGGTTCTTGTCCGATATAGTCAGAAACCGTATAGTCGATCATTTCCACATCGGAAGCGGGCCACTGCTTTTTGACACCCTCCTCCAGGCCGTTGCCCATGCCCTTGTAGATATAGCCCAAATTGGGGTGCGACAAGTCTCTGCCGTAATAGCTGTAGGTATGGTTATGGTAAGCATAGGCACTGTAGCCCAGATTTTTGAGCTGCATTCCCATGGTCAGGGGCATATAATTCTTCTGCTCACCGGTCTTTTTGAAGCTCCAAACGCCGGATTTTGGCAGTGTGCCTGTCATTGCCACATACTCACCGTCCGAGGTGGATACACCCCAAATGGGAGTATAGAAATTCGTGAAGTTGATGCCCTCGGTCTGCAGCTTGTACAGCGTGGGGGTCAATTCCGGATCAATCGCCAAATGGGAGAAGCCCTCCGCGGTAATGAGAATCAGGTTGCATCCCTTAAAGATCCCGGTCATTTCATTCTGTTTCGTTGCCTGCTGGCTGTTGAAATACAGGTGCATATCCCGGATATCCTTATCTCCTTCTGCCGCCGCCAAAGCTTCAAAGTCCAGATTCAGAATATTGTAGCCATACTCAATCGGCGTAGTTTCAGGAGGTATGGTTTCCCCATCTTCCGTAGGCTGGGTATCCGCAGGGTCGCTGGTGGGATCAGCATCGCCGCTGGGCTTCGGTTCCTCGTCATCCTCATCCCCATTGTACTCAGGGACAGAAAGATCAAGGTCATGGCTCTTGCCTGTACCAAAGATGAACCACTTGGTATCCAGCCGGAAAGCCGTACCCAAGCCCAACTGCGCCGCAGACTCTTTTACCTCATAGGTATAGTGGTAGCAATCATAGGGCGTGTTGGCATCCTTGCCCCAAATGGGAAGGATCAGCACGAAGAAGAAATGGATCACCACTGCCAGAATCGCGAAAACAGCGCAGCCGCCAATTTTCGCGCCGCCCTTGAAGCTGAAATACCGCTTCCCAAAGGCAATGACGAAAATGAGGGGAATTGCCAGAATGATGAGTGTATGCAGATTTCTGAAAATGGTGGAAATGATGGTACTCATAAAGCCAAAGCCCTGCTCGGCATTGGTCATGGACATAAAGGTATAGAACTGGCTGAATACCTTATAGTAAATAAGCTGGGAGGCATACAGCAGGAACATTATCGCCATAAGGGATATGGCTATGATGCGGTTGACCTTGGGCTTTTTGCAAATGGTCAGTCCCACAAACATCAAGAGAGCGGGGCCAATGGCAAAAAGCAGAGTAAAGAGCAAGCCCGGCTCCCAAAAAAATTCCCGGATGGTGGCAATACGGATCACATACTCCGTGAACACGATGCTCAGCCACAAGAAGCCCAGAAGCCAGAAGCGGTTTTTCCGGATCTTTTGCAGCTTGGGATTTCGGGCAATATCCCGCTCCCGCCGCTCCTTCTCTGTGAGTCTTCTCCGCTTTTCCCCAGGTTCCTCCGTCTGCCGGGAATGCCCCTGACGGGATTCTTCTGTCCGGGTTTCTGCCGCTTTTCTCCGGGCAGCTCTTTCTTCCCGGGCAATTCTCTCCACCCGGGCACTGTCTTCCCGAATTTTAGCATCTCTGCGGCTGAAATCCTCCTCGCCAATAATTTGATCCACTTCTCCGTCCGCATCCCAAATGCTGTCCGGGGAGTATTCCTCCGGGGAGCTTTCCCCACCCAAAAGGGCATCCATATCCCATAAAACAGGGTCATCCTCCCGCTGTCTGGGCGCAAAGGCATCCAAATCCGCATCCCGGAGTGCTTCATCCAAAATGCGCTCCCATTCCTCTTTTGCCTGGGGTCGCATATCATCTGTTTTTCTTTCCATGCTCTGAACCTCCGATCCACACGCACTGGCTAATTCTGAATTTACATAACTCTATTATAGTCCCGATGCTGAAAAATTCAACACCTTTTTACAAAATTCTCAACCGACCACAAGCCATTGCCCCAATCCGTACCGGTCTGCCAGTTTATCCAGCTCTCCGGCATCCTGCAAAGAGGTCAAAGCCTTGTCCACAGCTTCGGTGAGATCGCTGTTTTGCCGAAAAACCGCCTTAAATTCCAGTTTTCCCAGCTCCAGATCCTCCCGGAGGATAAGATTTTGCTCGCCGTAGCTCCGCAACACAGCGGCATCCACCACAGCACCCAGAGCTTCCCCGGCGGCAACCATTTCC
>JAZNYB010000074.1:0-3863 GCA_045594185.1 Faecousia sp.
CCTACAGCTACACCGCCGGAAGCGTGAAGCTGCCTGTGGTGGAGGGCTCTCAGAAGTATTTTCTGGGCACTGCCGCACCCATCGTGGTGCAGGGCGACCTTATGGGCTGCGTAATGCTTTTGATGGATGAGAAGGAAGCCCCTCCCGCCGAGGGAGATCGGAAGGTGGTTCAGACCTTTGCCGGCTTCCTGAGCAAGCAGATGGAAAGCTGAGAGTGTTTTCCGCATCCCACAGAGATGGGCAGGACAGCCTGTTTCTGTGGGATTTTCCTGTATTTTGCGGGGATTCCATAAAAATCTTACAGGCATCCCTTGTTTATCCGAAAAAAATATAGTAAAATATCGCCTGTAGCAATCCTGTCAATTTCGCTTTCCCAAAGGAAAAAATTCATCGCAAAGCGATTTCTCTCGCCGCAAGGCGAATTTCATTGAGCCAAAAGCTCCGGAGGTACATTATGTCTGAATCCCAACGCCCACCTGTTCGCCGCCATCGCCGCAGAAGAAAAAAGCATTTTCCCTGGCTGTTTTTTATGATCCTGCTGGTTGGGGTGCTTTTGATCTACGCCGTCATTCAGTACAACGCCGATACGCGCCGAATCCGTCAGGCTGCCACAGAGCCGCCCACGGAAAATCCTGCCGCCACCATTGGGGAGACTTTGACCATTGCAGCCGCCGGAGACATCCATATCTCCACGGAGATTTTGCAGGCCGCTGTACAGCCTGACGGAAGCTTCGACTTTTCTCCTTTGTTTTTGGGGGTAAGCCCACTGCTTTCCGACGCCGACCTTGCGGTTGCCAATCTGGAGGTCAACATCTGCCCGGATGCCGCCACCGGCACAGACCGCAAAGCACCCAAAGCCCTTTTGAGTGCCCTCACCGGAGCGGGGATCGATGTGGTTCAGACCGCCAATACCGCCAGTGTATATAACGGTCTGGACGGACTGACCTCTACCTGCGCTGCCGTGGAAGATGCAGGGCTTTACGGGGTAGGCACCTTTGCCACAGGGGATGAATTCAAAAAGTCCGGCGGCTTCACCTTGGTGGAGATGGGCAGCTTCCGGGTGGCCTTTGTTGCCTTTACCAAGGGAATCGGCAATCTGCGCCTGCCGGAAGGCTCTGAGGATTGCGTGAATCTGCTGTATACCGATTATAATACCACTTATCAGACCGTGGATACGGAAGGGATCAAGGCGGTTTTGGACAATGTGAACCGGGAAAAGCCGGATATTACCATTGCCCTCCTGCACTGGGGCAGCGAATATGAGACGGAGATCAGCGACACCCAGAAAAAGATCGAAAACCTCCTTCTGGAAAACGGTGTGGATGCCATTTTAGGCTCGCACCCTCATATTTTGGGACAGGTCAGGCAGGACGAGCAGACCGGCGCGCTGACGGCGTATTCTCTTGGAAACCTTCTGGCTACGGAGGAAAAGACCGCCGCCCGGCAAAGTGTGATCCTGAAGCTGGAATTTACCCGAACGGAAAAGGGCGTAAAGCTCACAAACTGGAGCTATGACCCCATTTATATTGCTACGGCGGCAGAAGCGGGCAGTGCCCAAATTCTGGACATTGATTACGCCACAGGGCTTTATGAATCGGGATACATTGACCGGGTGAGCAAGGAGCTTTATGAGACACTTCTTGCCGCGGAGGAAAAAATCCCCCAGCGGGTCGAGGTGAAGGAAGAATGAATACCCGGATGTGGGCAGCGATCCTCTCCGTGCTGCTGGTGGTAAGCATCGGATTGTGTTTTCTTCCCAAAGGGCAAAGCGACACGGTGCGGGTGCTGTGCGATGGGGAGCTTCTGCAAACCATTTCCCTGAAAGAGGATGGGGAGTATACCATCAAAACCCGGTATGGCACCAATGTTTTGGAGGTGCGGGACGGTGCGATTGCCGTCATTTCTGCGGACTGCCCCGGAAATGATTGTGTTCACATGGGCTACCGCAGGGGGGGCATGAGCATCGTGTGCCTGCCCAACCGGCTGGTGCTGGAATTTGCCCAAAGCGGGGATTTGGACGGCATTTCCGGCTAAAGTGGAGGGAATGTGGGGCATTTTGCCGATTTTCTTTGACATTTTGCAGTTTATATGGTAATATATGGGATAATTCCACGGCACAGTGGAATGTAGCTATAAAATTACCGAAAGGGGTTTCCTTTATGAGCCTGATCCCAATGGGGCTGTTTGTTGCCCTGATCGTGATCCTGGATCAAATCAGCAAATTTTTTGTGGTGCGGGACATCTCTCTGGGGCAGATCATCCCATGCCTTGACGGAGTGTTTCACCTGACCTATGTGGAAAATTACGGCGCCGCTTTTTCTATTTTACAGGGGCAAAAGTGGTTTTTCATTCTGGTATTTGCCGCCTTTGTGGTGCTGCTGATCTGGGTCAAGCGGAAAAATATCATTCCCTTTTCTAAAATTGAATGGTGGTTCGTTGCCGCCATTTTAGGTGGTGGACTGGGGAATATCATTGATCGGCTGTTCCGGGGCTTCGTGGTGGACATGATCGCCGTGGAGTTTGTGAGCTTCCCGGTATTCAATGTGGCGGATTGCTTCATCACCTGCGGAGCCATAGGGCTGATCGTACATCTGCTGTTTTTTAACAAGGATTTCTGGAAAGAGGACAAAAAGGAAGGGGCAGAGGAAGAAGCCCCGGAAAACGAGGCTGCGGAGCAAGAATGACAGAGCTGTTGTGTGACATCCCCGGGGAGCGTTTGGATGTGTTTCTCACCCGGACTGTGGAGGGGCTTTCCCGCAGTGCCGCCCAAAACCTTTTGGAAAAGGGGAATGTGCGGGTCAACGGAAAGCCGGCGAAAAAGAATTACCGCACAGTCTCCGGGGATGTGGTCACGGTGCGGATTCCGGAGCCTGAGCCCTTGGAGATCGCTCCTGCCCAAATGGAGCTGAATATCGTCTATGAGGACGAGGATGTGATCATTCTGGATAAACCCAAAGGGTTGGTGGTGCATCCAGCCGCCGGGCATTGGAACGACACCCTGGTCAATGGTCTGATGTACGCCCGGGGAGACTCACTTTCCGGGATCAATGGGGTTTTGCGCCCAGGCATCGTTCACCGCATTGACAAGGATACCTCCGGGCTGCTGATCGTGGCAAAAAATGACTATGCTCACACTTTTTTAGCCAGTCAGCTTAAGGATCACACCTTAGCCCGAACCTATGAAGCCGTGGTCTGCGGCAGCTTTAAGGAGGATTCCGGCACGGTGGACGCTCCCATCGGGCGGCATCCCTCTGACCGCAAGCGCATGACCGTCACCCATCAGGGCAAGCCCGCCGTGACCCATTGGGAAGTGGTGCGCCGCTACCGGGGCTATACCCATATCCGTTGCCGTCTGGAAACGGGGCGCACCCATCAGATCCGGGTGCATATGGCGCACATCGGACATCCCATTTTGGGAGACATGGTATACGGACGAAAGAAGCCGGAGCTGGGGCAGGATACCCAGTGCCTTCACGCCTGCCGTCTCAGCTTCCAGCACCCCAAAACCGGGATGGTCGCCGTGGCTGAGTCTCCCCTGCCGGAGTATTTCCGGGAGGTTTTGGAAAAGCTGGAGAAAATGACAACAGGCTGCAACGAATAAGGGCTGCAGCTCTACACAAAGTTGCCTGCATTTTTCAAAAAAGGCTTTACAAACGGAAAAGTCTCTGCTATAATAATCGGGCTTGCAGAAGCAGAGCATACGCACCGGTGGCTCAATGGATAGAGCATCGGATTCCGGTTCCGAGGGTTGGGGGTTCGAGTCCCTTCCGGTGTACCATAAAAAGACCACGGTTTTGACAGAAAGCCGTGGTCTTTTCAGCTAAATGGACCCTTGCGGGTGGGATAAATCGTTTTTGACGATG
>JAZNYB010000075.1:0-13309 GCA_045594185.1 Faecousia sp.
GTGGTAATAAACATACACTGGCTGAGGTCGAAGGGTACTTCCAGATAGTGATCCCGATAGGTGCTGTTCTGTTCGGAGTCCAGCACCTCCAAAAGGGCAGAGGAAGGATCTCCCCTGTGATCACTGCCCAGCTTGTCCACCTCATCCAACAAAAGCAGGGGGTTCTTTGTTCCTGCCTGGGAAATGGCTGCCATAATTCGTCCGGGCATAGCACCTACATAAGTTTTACGATGCCCACGGATCTCCGCTTCATCATGAACGCCGCCCAGAGAAATTCTTGCCATTTTCCGGTTCAAAGCTCTGGCTACAGAATATGCAATGGAGGTCTTACCCACACCGGGAGGCCCCACCAGACAAATGATCTGACCGGGAAGCTGGGGCGCCATCTGCTTCACTGCCAGAATTTCCAGAATACGCTCCTTAACCTTTTCCAAACCAAAGTGATCCGCATCCAGAACCTTTTTGGCGGCGGCAATATCCACCCGTTCCTTGCTTCTCTTATTCCATGGCAGCTCCAGCACCGTATCCAGATAATTTCGCAGCACTGCCCCCTCCTGAGAGCCGAAGGGCTGCTTTGCCATGCGGGCAACATCCTTCAGGAGCTTTTCCTTCAGGGAATCATCCAGCCCCAATGCCAATATCTTGCGGCGGTAGAACTCTCCATCGTCGTCATCCTCATCCTCCCCCAGCTCCGTACGGATGACACGAAGCTGCTCCCGGAGGAAATAGTCTCTCTGCCCTCTGTCGATCTGCTCTCTGGTTTTCTCTTGCAGCTCTGCTTCCATCTCCAGAACCTGCAGCTCATATCGCAGATGCTCAACCAGCTTCATCAAGCGGTTTACTGGATTAAAAATACGCAAAATCTCCGTCTTGATTTCAAAACGAAAACCCACATTCTGCGCAATGGTATCCGCAATAAATCCGGGATCCTGAGATGCCAATATCTGAAGCTGGGCTTCCTGTGCGGGACGCTGATTCAGCTCTAAATAATGATCAAATAGCATCATGGCTTCCCGCATATAGGCATCCACTTTCACTCCACCGGTATACCGTGGAGCTTCAGGAGCTTTTAATACCTCAGCCATCATACAGGGTTCAGATTGAGTCATATGGTCTATAAGTGCCCGGTATTCGCCGTATACCAGCACCCGAACCAAGTCGCCTTGGATCTTCAATACCTGCTTAATATGGGCAACAACGCCCACGGGGAACAGGTCAAATTCTCCGGGATCATGAATGTCCAGTTCCTTCTGTGTCACAAGGAATATCCGCTGATCCGCTTTCATAGCCAGCTCCAATGCTTTCAGAGACTTTTCTCTGCCTACATCGAAATGCACCATCTGTTTCGGGAAGACGGTCAATCCACGCAACGCCAGAACCGGCATCCGCTCTAAATTATAGGTTTCACTCAAAATATCATCTCCTTCCCAACGGGTTGCCCCGCTGTTCGGTCGCAATGGTAAAAGAGGGAGCAAAAAGCCTGCCCCCTCCCTGATCTTACTTTATCGTTACCTCTGCAAAACAGCTTTTCATAGACTGGACAAAAAACGCTCAGACCGAAAAAAGAGTTTTTAGAGATACCTGCCATCTTATTTCTTGCCGGTACGCACACACTGCTTCGTTCTGGGGTTAGCCGCATCCCGGAAAACCTCCGGCTCGCCACCCCCAACGCTATGCTCCGTAATGATAACACGACGAATGGAAAGGTCGGAGGGTATCTCATACATGATCTTCGTCATGACCTTTTCCATCACTGCCCGCAATCCTCTCGCTCCAATCTGTCTGTCCAGAGCCATTTGCGCCACAAGCTCCAAAGCCTTGGGTTCAAAAACAAGCTCCACCTGATCCAGCTCCAGAAGCTTTTCATACTGTCGGGTCAGAGCATTCTTCGGCTCCGTCAGGATTCGCACCAAATCATCTTTGGTCAAGCTCCGCAGGCAGGTAATAACAGGCAAACGACCCACCAGCTCCGGAATAATGCCGAATTTCAGCAGATCGTGTGGCTGCACCTGTGCCAAAAGTGCCCCTACATCTCGCTCACTCTTTCCGTGTACCGGCGCGTCAAAGCCGATAGAGGACTTCCCGACTCTGGCTTCAATGATCTTATCCAGGCCGTCAAACGCGCCACCACAGATAAAGAGAATATTGGAGGTATTGATTTGGATCATTTCCTGATGGGGATGCTTTCGCCCACCCTGAGGAGGAACACTGGCAACCGTACCTTCCACGATTTTCAGAAGTGCCTGTTGGACACCCTCGCCGGATACATCTCTGGTAATGGAAGTATTTTCGCTCTTTCGGGCAATCTTATCCATTTCATCAATATAAATGATACCATGTTCTGCCAGATCAATATCAAAGTCCGCCGCCTGCAAAAGACGAAGCAGGATGTTTTCCACATCATCGCCCACATAACCGGCTTCGGTCAGGGTGGTAGCATCAGCGATAGCAAAGGGCACATTCAGGATCTTGGCAAGGGTTTGGGCAAAGAGGGTCTTGCCGGATCCTGTGGGACCGATGAGCAGAATATTGCTCTTTTGCAGCTCCACATCGGAGCTGCCCGCAAAATAAACGCGTTTATAGTGATTATATACGGCTACAGCCAGAGCGACTTTCGCCTCGTCCTGACCTACGATATAGCCGTCCATGAAGGTCTTGATCTCCGCCGGTGTGGGCAGAGTCTCCGGCACGCGCATCTTTCCTGGGCTGTCGGGTACATACTCGTCATCCAACAAAGAGCCGCAAACTCTGACACAATCGCTGCAAATATACACACCTGGGCCGGAGATCATTCTCTCCACCTGAGTCTCCCGCTTTCCGCAAAAGGAACAGCGGATCCCCTGTTCATCCCGTCTTGCCATGGATCAGCCCCCTTACCGGTTGGAGATCACCCGGTCGATCAGGCCATATTCCAAAGCCTCCTGGGCAGTCATAAAGTTATCCCGCTCGCAGTCAGCGGTAACCACATCAATGGGCTTTCCGGTATTGGAAGCCAGAATGGAGTTCAGACGCTTTTTAATCACTTCCAGCCGCCGCAGGTGGATCGCCATGTCTGTGACCTGACCCTGAGTGCCTGCGGAGGGCTGATGGATCATGATTTCAGCATTGGGCAGAGCCATACGCTTGCCCTTGGTGCCGGAGGACAGCAGGAACGCACCCATGGATGCAGCCATACCCACGCAAATAGTGGCAACATCGCACTTGATATACTGCATGGTATCATAGATTGCCATGCCTGCGGTAACACTTCCTCCGGGGCTGTTGATGTAGAACTGAATATCCTTATCAGGATCCTGAGACTCCAGATACAGAAGCTGGGCAACCACCAAACTGGCAGTTACATCGTTCACATCCTCAGACAGGAAAATGATCCGGTCATTGAGCAACCGGGAGAAAATGTCATAGCTGCGCTCGCCACGGCTGGTCTGTTCAACAACATAAGGGACTAAGCTCATAGTAAAATCTCCTTTCCAAGCTGATAGATTCTAACCAAGAAGTAAAAGGATTATTCCTCAGAAGCAGCTTCCTCGGCGGGTACTTCCACGGCTTCCTCAGTTTCTTCCGCAACAGCCTTGGGAGCTACGGGAACAGCGGAATCAGCAATAAGCTGGATAGCTTTACGGGACAGCAGGTCGGCCTTCATGCCCTCAGCGGGAACAGCGGCCTTAACCTTATCCAGCTCCATACCGTAAGTCTCGGACAGACTCTTGTACTCAGCTTCGATCTCCTCCTCGGAGACTTCCAGACCCTCAGCCTTGATGATGGCTTCCAGAACCACATCCACCTTAGCCTGCTTCTCAGCACCGGGACGGAAGGCGTTACGCATGGTGGTAAGATCGCCTCCCATCATGGAAGCATACTGCTCCAGAGAGAAGCCGCTGGACTGAAGCTGGTAAGCAAAGTTGTTCATCTGGCGATCCAGAGCATCCTCAATGAGAGCCTCGGGCAGCTCAACAGCGGCATTGGCAGCAGCCATCTCAACAGCGGCATTCTCGAAAGCACCACGGATGGTCTTTTCCTTCTTTTCCAGAGCCTTAGCGCGAATATCAGCCTTCAGATCCTCCAGGGTATCGAATTCAGAAACATCCTTTGCAAACTCGTCATCCTTCTCAGGGATGATCTCAACAGTCAGAGCGTTCAGCTTAATGTGGAATACAACAGGCTTGCCTGCCAGTTCCTCAGCCTGATAGTCAGCGGGGAAGGTAACATCAATATCCTTCTCCTCGCCCACATTCATGCCCACAACCTGCTCCTCAAAGCCGGGGATGAAAGAGCCGGAGCCCAGAACCAGATCAAACTTCTCGCCCTTGCCGCCTTCAAAAGCGACTCCATTGTCGAAGCCCTCAAAGTCGATATTGGCAGTATCGCCCATTTCGGCGGCACGCTCAACGGACTCACGGCTGGCAACATTTTTCGCCATGCGATCCAGCTCAGCCTCCACTTCCTCGTCGGAAACGGCAGCCTCAGCCTTCTCCACCTCAAGACCCTTATACTGACCCAAAGTGACCTCGGGGTACAGCTCGGTCTGCAAAACGATGGTAGTCACGCCATCGTCAGCGATGTCCATGCTCAGCAGGCTGGGAGTGCCGATTGCCTGCAGTTCCTGCTCCACAACAGCAGCCTGATAAATCTGGGGGAAAATCTCCTCCAGACCGTCTTCATAGAAAACATGAGCTCCATAGATGGACTCAATGAGCTTCCGGGGAGCCTTGCCCTTGCGGAAGCCGGGGAGCTGAATGCTCTTGCGAGCCTTCAGGTATGCCTTGTTGGCACCCTGCTCCATGAGTTCCTTCTCGATCTCCACCGTGATCTTGGCCTTGCTGCCGTTCTTTTCTACGAGCTTAACATTCATTGTTTGTTATCCTCCTATGTTCGGCAGCTTTGACACTGCCATTGTTTTTCTATTCATTTTCGCCCACCGGGGAAAAAGTATCCGTACTATTCTACCAGATTATTTTCAGATTGTCCACTGTTTTCTTGCTTTTCTTCCTCAGAAATTATTCTTACCGGAGAGAAATCCACATGATCCGCAGAAACCAGATGATAATCCACATTGTCCCACAGCCCGTCCATAGCCAGCTTGTGACTGTCCGCATGGAGGTGACCATAATAGCAGGCACGAACGCCGTACCGCTGCAGAAGCTCCAGAATTTCATCGCAGGTATACCCCCGGTATCGGGGTGGATAGTGCAAAAAACACAGTTTTGTTTTCCCCTCTCCTGCCGCCTGCAAGGAAGCTTCCAGGCGGATCAGCTCACGGCGAAAAACCTTTTCATCGTGCTGCCCGTGTCTCGTTTCCTCGTAAAACCAGCCCCTTGTCCCACAAAGGGCGTAATTGTTATAAAAATAGCAGTTATTGTTGAGAACATACATATTCTCAAAGCCGTTTTCTTCGCAAAAGCGATAAAACTTGGAGGCAGTTGTCCACCAGTAGTCGTGGTTTCCCTTGAGGATGATCTTTCTGCCGGGGATTCGGTTGATCCACGCAAAGTCAGGCTTGGCTTGCTCCAGATCCATTCCCCAGGTCAGATCCCCCAAAAGCACAGTGGTATCCCCCGGACGGATCACGGAAATGCCCTTTTCCAGCTTTTCCATATACCCTGCCCAAGCACCGCCGAATATGTCCATGGGCTTTTCAACACCAAGGGACAAATGAAGGTCACCGATTGCGTAAAGTGCCATCTAGTCCTCCCTTCGTTTCAGCGCGGCTTCCCGCTCCAGAGCAGCGATCTGCGCCGTCACACTTTGCACCGGGGTACGCAAAGCCTTTAAGACCGCCTCTCCCCACTGCATGGGACTTTCTTCTGCCAGAAGCAATGCCCGCAGTCCCTCGCTCTGCCTGGAGCGATGATCCATGAGTCCACCATAGACCAGAGCCGTATAAGGACTGAGAAGGCAGTGGGAGTTTTTATAAATTCTGGGCAGAAGAACCTCTCCCCTTCCGGAGCCTACCACGGAAACGGAAAAATTGCCCCGCAGCAAATCCTGCTCCTCCGGGGTCAGGGCGTAAATACCCCTTCTTTCCTTCGCCTTTTCATAGGACAAAAGCCCTTCCTCGCCCAGTTTGCAGAAGATCAGCCGTTCCAGATTGGAAGGGATCGCAACATCCAGCAAGGGAAGCTGGGTACTTGTCACTTCTCCATCCAACCTGACCTCGCCCCTGTGGAGCAATTCCCAAGGAAGTCCGTTTTCATTACAAACAAGAACCGTCTCCCCTACAGGCAACCCCATCTCCCCGGCATACATCACCGCCGAGGCAAAGGAAAGCTGAACCGATGCCATGACCGGGTTAATGGGTTCTCCCAGCTTCAATATCCCCAATCTGCACAGTTTGCCGTACAGAGCAAAAAGCATACCAATATCAGCCGCAACCACGCACCAGCTTTCCGGTTGTGAGGTTCGGCAGCCCATTCGGGTCAGGATCGCTTCCCTGTAAGCCCGGTAGTTGCCTTTGGTCTTGCTCCAAAGCTGAGCAAGGTCTATCTTATAGGGCATAGTTATCAGCTCCGGCTCCATGAGCTCCGGGGTAGAAAGGTCGCAGCCCCGCAGCCGCAAAGGAAAAAACCGATTCAGGATCTCCGCTACGCAGTCCCAGAAAGGCAGCTTCATCGCTTCCCCCAAAGCCGCTCCGTCATAACGAGGCAGCTTCATGGGTACAAAAAGTCCACCATCAGGAGCTGTCGCATTCTCCATAACACTGGGGGCAGTATATGTGATTTTCTCGCTTTTGGTGGTCACATACAGCATTGACTCCACATCCTCATGGCATTGTTCCAGAAAATATCCTCGATCATTTCCCGGGAAATTCCCCGGTTCAGCAGGGCTTCTGCCAGCAAATACCAGCAATCCACACCGGTAAAGCCTTGAGGCAAGTCAGAGCAGCCGTCCAAGTCACCACCCAGAGCGATATGCTTCTCGCCCCCCAAACTCAACCAGTGGATCACATGATCACAAACGGTATCCATTGTAACCGGGTCGTCTCCCAAGAAGTATGCGCAAAGATTCAGCCCCGCAACACCACCGGTCTCACAAATCGCCTTGAATTGCTCATCTGTGAGATTCCGTGTCACACCGCAGACCGCACGGCTGTTGGAGTGGCTTGCGGATATAGGTGCCTGGGTGATATTCATAATATCCCAAAAAGCTCGCTCACTGAGATGGCTTACATCGATCGCCATATGGTATCTCTGGGCTTTCCGCACATATTCCGCTCCCAGAGCAGTCAGCCCGCCCCCGGTTTTATGAGAGCCGGCAAGGGGATTGCGCTCATTCCAGCCCAAAGTGGTCATCACAAAGCCCTGCTCTGCCAGAAAATCCAGCCTTCCCGGATCGAATCCAATGGCAGCAGGTCCTTCAAGGGTAAGGATGGCCGCAATTTTTCCTTCGTCTATGATTTTCTGTGCCTCCTCCGGGGTTCTTACCTGCGCAATATAATCGCGGTTCTCCTCCAGCTCTGCCCGGAAATTGGACAGTGCCTTCTCAAATAGCACCTCCGGGTGCCATGCGCAGAAAGAAGACATATCGTCTGTTGTAAAAAAGGCGAAGCACTGGGCATAACCGGAA
Organism: Faecousia sp.; assembly: GCA_045594185.1. GTDB lineage: Bacteria > Bacillota > Clostridia > Oscillospirales > Oscillospiraceae > Faecousia. The sequence goes on from JAZNYB010000075.1 coordinate 7,564, forward strand.
AGCCGCTGCCCCCGCTTCAAATCAATATGTCCTTCATTGGAAGCCAACTTTCTATAGGGAGCCAGACCGTAGGCAGTCAGCTCCGCCGCAGTGTCGCAATGTAAATCAAAAACAGGAATATTCACCAGAATGCCTCCTCCCAATGGTAAATTTCAGGGTGTTTGGTATCCATGCCATAAGGGGCATAGACCTCTATCACATCAAATCGGGGCTGTAAAATTGTATCGTATTCCATGAGCCAGTATTCCGCAGTAACGCGAAGCCGCTCCTGCTTCCTTTTATCCACAAATTCAGCGGCCCTGGCAAAGCGGGCAGACTTCCGCAGCTTCACTTCCACAAACAGGAGAAGCTCCCCCCGTTCAGCAATCAAGTCTATTTCTCCATAGGGGCAGCGATAGTTTCGGTCAATAATCCGACAGCCCTTCTTTTCCAGAAAAACCGCAGCTAAAGATTCTCCCCAAGCCCCAAGGGTTTTACTTTTCTCCATAAAACTTTTTTAAGAAGCTCTTTCTATGGATAGGGCTTTCCCCAAATTCCCGCAATGCGGCATAGTGCTTTTTGGTGCCGTAGCCCTTATGGACATCAAAATCATACTGAGGATAAGCCTTGGCAAATTCCAGCATCACATCATCTCTTGTGACCTTTGCCAGAATGGATGCTGCCGCAACACTGGCACTGCGGCTGTCCCCTTTTACAATCAGCTCCGCAGAAACCGCAAAGCCGGGATCCCGGTTGCCATCCACCAAAATCACATCCGGGGCTAAAGCCATATTGCTTACAGCCCGGTGCATGGCAAGGTAAGTTGCCTGCAAAATGTTGATCTCATCAATCTCCTCATGGCTGGCAAATCCGATGCCATAAGCCACAGCCACCTCTTTGATTTTGTCAAACAGCTCCCGGCGTTTTTTATCTGTCAGCTTTTTGGAATCATTTAATCCGGGAAGTTCCTTTTCAATGTCCAATCCCTGGGGTAAAATCACAGCACCGGCACATACAGGTCCCGCCAAAGGCCCTCTGCCCGCTTCATCCACACCACAGACCCGAGTTGCCCCTCTATCATACCACTGCTTTTCAAACAGCCATAAATCTTGCTCAATCATTTTATATCCTCCGGCATTTCCAAGGTGAAACGCCCCAGCTTGCAGCTTCTGTATTCATCCAAAAGCACCCTTGCCATGCGCTCAGTGTTGATCTCCCCTCTTGCCAGAAGGAAGCCCCGCTTCTTTCCTGCCGCTTCCAAAAGCTGGTAACCAGGTGTGTCCGCGGGCAGATCGTCAATTTTATATCGTTCCTTGAGGGCTTCGGGATACCGCCGCCAGAGCATCTCCATTAGGCGCAAAGCCAGACCCTCAATATCCAGAATATCGTCCTTCACCGCTCCGGTATAGGCAAGGCGCAGCCCTACCTCCGGGTCTTCAAACTTAGGCCACAAAATACCGGGGGTGTCCAGAAGCAGGAGTTTTTCATCCACGGTCACCCATTGCTTTCCTCTGGTGACACCGGGTCTGTTCTCCGCCTTGGCACCCTTGCGCCCTGAAATCTGGTTAATAAAGGTGGACTTCCCCACATTGGGAATACCTACCACCATGATCTTCAAGGGACGGTTCTGCCCCTTAGCGGCGTAGGCTTGGATCTTTTCCGAAAGCAATCCTCTTACCGCAGGCACAAACCCCGAAATGCCCTTTCTGCTCTTGCAGTCTGTAGAGACAGCAGCCAAACCATGCCGCCGAAAATGGTCTGCCCATACCTTGGTAGCATTGGGATCTGCCATATCCATACGGTTTAATATCACCAAGCGGGGTTTATTGCCGCAAATGGAAGCAATGTCCGGGTTACGGCTGGAAACAGGAATCCGGGCATCCAAAATTTCGCACACCGCATCCACCAGCTTTAAGTCCTGCTCCATCTGGCGGCGGGTCTTGGTCATATGTCCCGGATACCACTGAATGTTAATATCGTCCATAGCCTCTCCTTAATCCAAAATGCCAAAGCGGGAAAAATCTCTGCTGTCGATTTCTTCATCGTAACCGGGAAGCATGAGAAATACCACCTTGCCCAAGATATAATCCATATCCACCTGACCGATGTCTGCAACACGGCTGTCAGAGGATTTATTCCGGTTATCTCCCAAGACAAACACATGACCCTCGTCTACGGTAAGAGGCAGTTCTGTTCCCTGATCGTAAAACTGCCGGGTGGTGGGGGCGTTGATGTAATCTTCTTCCAGAGCAACACCATCTACATAGACGATGCCCTTGTCAAAGTCAATATCCACGGTCTGACCCGGTGTGGCAATGACCCGCTTCACAATGGGCTCGTCGCTGAATTTGGGGGCTATAGCTACAACAACATCTCCATTTTCAATGTTATCCTCATTAAGAAATACATTGCTCAGAAGCACTACATAGTCCGTATCCACCAAAGTGGGATACATAGACGAACCCACAACAGAAACCACCCGAAACGCGAACACAAAGAATATGGTCACAAATGCCAAAATATACACCAAGTCGTGGAGCAATACATAAAACTGCTCCCCAATGGTCAGTTTTTCCTCCGGCTTATTTCCTTTTTTCATTTTCATAGCCATCACCCTCAGCTCATAATTTACCGCATACCATTATACACAACTCTCACCAATAAAAAAAGGGGGCAACCCCCCTTTTTTTCAAAATCTTTACATTTTATTCTTTCGCATAGACGATTTTGCCGTCCACAATTGTCATGTAGGCATGCGCTCCAATGGTAACAAGGGGATCTGCAGTCCAAATGACCACATCCCCATCCTTTCCGGACTCAAGACTGCCCACACGGTCAGCGATTCCAATTTGCCGCGCGGGATTGATGGTAATCGCTTTCCATGCTTCTTCCAGAGGAAGTCCCCCGTTCACAGCCAAACCTGCACACATGGGAAGGTATTGCAGCGGAATAACCGGAGCATCGGTGATGATGCTGATAGGAACTCCCGCAGCGTGAAGCGCGGCAGGGGTTGTAAAGCTTTTATTTTGCAGCTCCACTTTGGTCTTACTGCCCAGAGAGGGGCCCACAAAAGCAGGTAGGTTTTCTTTTGCCAGCTCGTCCGCAATAACCGCTCCGTCAGTACAATGATCCAAGGTCAAAAGCACATCAAATTCTCTGGCAATGCGGATAGATGTGAAAATATCGTCCGCACGGTGTGCGTGTGCTTTCAGGGGGATCTCCTTTTTCAGCACAGGGATCATAGCTTCCAGCTTCATATCGAAAGCCGGATTTTTCCCCGCATCCTGGTCCTGCATATAACGCCGTGTCTTAAACAGCAGCTCCCGCAAAAGAGCGGCAGTGCCCATGCGTGTCATGGGGCTTTTCTTCATACCCTGCCCATAGCATCGCTTCGGATTCTCACCAAAGGCACACTTCATGGCAATGGGGTGTTTTATGATCATGTTATCCACGCGCTTACCGGCCAGCTTAATCGCCGCAAAGGTTCCACCAACCACATTGGCACTGCCCGGACCGGTACAAGCTGTGGTAACGCCACCCTCCAGAGCCAGAGCAAAGGCTTCATCCTGGGGGTTAATGGAGTCGATGGCGCGAAGATGGGGTGTCAGCGGATCGATGATCTCGTTGTAGTCCATACCCTCCCAGCCCACTGCTTCATTATCCAGACCAATATGACAATGAGCATCCACACAGCCGGGTGTTACCAGCTTGCCTTGGGCATCAATGATTTGTGTCCCCTCCGGTGCTTCCAAAGAGGCGGCAACGGCAACGATTTTTCCGTCATCACCAATGAGAACACAGCCGTTTTCCAGATCCTTCCCCACCATAGGTTTGATATGTCCATTTTTGATCAAAAGCATATTTCAGTCTCCTTCCTTTTTATCTGATATTAGCACAGGAACAAATAAAATGGAAGATGTTTTACAAAAAATATACAAAAAACACTGGTAAATACCCGCAGTTTTTGTTATACTGAATTCAGACACACCCAAAGTCAGCTTAGTGTCTTGGGTGAAATTATATGGAGGTCTTTAATATGGAAAAATGGAAATGCACTGTTTGCGGATATGTACACGAAGGGCCCATCGCCGACGACTTTAAGTGTCCTGTTTGCAAGCAGCCCAGAAGTGTCTTTGAGCAAATCGCAACACCTGCCGCTCCCCCCAAGAGCAAATACGCCGGAACCAAGACAGAGAAGAACCTGTGGGAAGCCTTTGCCGGTGAGTCCCAGGCCCGGAACAAGTACACTTATTTTGCGTCCGTTGCCAAAAAACAGGGCTTTGAACAGATTGCAGCACTGTTCCTCCAGACTGCCGAGAACGAAAGAGAACACGCCAAGCTGTGGTTCAAAGCTTTGGGCGAGTTGGGAAATACTGCCGAAAACCTTGTTCAGGCAGCAGCCGGCGAAAACTACGAGTGGACGGATATGTACGATCGTATGGCAAGAGAAGCTGACGAGGAAGGCTTCCACGAGCTGGCTGAGCAGTTCCGTGGAGTAGCCGCCATTGAAAAGTCCCACGAGGAACGCTATCGTGCCCTTCTCCGCAATGTAGAGACGGCACAGGTCTTTGAAAAGTGCGAGGTACAGATGTGGGAGTGCCGAAACTGCGGTCATTTGGTGGTTGGCACCAAGGCACCTGAGGAATGCCCGGTTTGCAAGCATCCCCAGAGCTATTTTGAGATTCGGAAAGAAAACTATTGATCTCCAACCGGGGTCACAGCAGAAACCTTTTCAGCGGTACAGCTTTTTCGGCTGTACCGTTTTTATATGCGCAACCATAAAAATGGTGTACCCCGAAGGGTACACCAAAGTGTAAATTTGTGAGAGCTTACCAGGGCAATGTGGTATATACATTGTATCTGGAATAGTTGGTATGGGTCTGATAGCCCAAATAGTTGCCATTGTTCACGGGGTCTGCCCAGATCCAATAACCATCGCCATTGATACCGGAGCGAGGTGCATCGGGGCAGTAAACGGAAGCCCAAACATGACCACCAACACTGGTGTTCCAGTGCTCATACTTAGCGGGAACGCCCAGAGAGCGAGCGCAGGCATTGACCAGGTGAGCCATATCGCAGCAGTTACTCTGCTTGTCGATCCAGGTCTGGAGCGCGCCTCTGCTGGTGTTGAGGTAGTACTCATAATCAGTAGCGTCGTTAATGTACTCCATCAGGTTAAACATGGCTTCATAGGTGCTGGAGGGATTCTCATATCCGCCGTCATAGCCAGCACTGTAGTACATACCAACTCTCGCCACTGCCATGATGGTGGCATTGGTGGACTGGCAGTTGGTGGTAGGCAGCAGATAAGAGGCGTAAGCGGAGAAGTCGTTGCCGAAGGTGGCATCTCCCGCGGTGATCTCAGGTGCGGCAGACTGCAGAGCTGCCCAAGTATAGATCTGAGCGGTTTCGGGCAGGACACCATTTTCCGCATAGTACTCCAGAATCTGACAATACAGATAAATGGCCTCATGGTGATGGATATGACCAATGGAAGAATTCATGTAGTTGGCGCCTGCGGAGTTATTTGTGTTCCAAGTGATGGTTCGGGAAGCCAGATCCAGATACTCGGTCTGGGTTATGGCACTGGCAACGGAAGTCTCACTGGGGTTGGAGGGCTCATCCAGCAGATCCCCATCATCCTCAGGACCGCCGGGCAGCCATGTCAGGGAGGAAGATGTATCACCGTCGCTGAGGTTTACGATAACCTGAGCGATCAGATGAGAGAAGGGAGACATACGAGTGGGTTTACCGGAAACACCGATAA
>JAZNYB010000076.1:0-3184 GCA_045594185.1 Faecousia sp.
TACAGCTATCGAAAGCATAGTCTCCAATGCCGGTCACACCGCTTTCAATAACAGCAGTCGTGATCTGCTCTCGGAAATCATACCAAGGCACATCAGTGGAATAAGAATAATCCTCCATATCCCCAGTACCGGAAATGGTCAGCGTTCCGGTTTCTTCGTCGAAGCTCCAGAAAGCGTTGTCGCCGCAAATGCCGCTGGTGACAGGCTCAGAGGGTTCGGGCTCAGTGGGTTCGGGCTCAGTGGGTTCGGGCTCAGTGGGTTCGGGCTCAGTGGGTTCAGGCTCGGGAGTATAGGCTACCCAAGTGATGGTGCCGCCGTAGCTGTCCATGACCTCAGCAGTCCAGGTGTCGTTATTCTCGGGATAATAGGCGGTGGCGGCGACACCATAGAAAATATCATTGATGTTTGGCTCTGTGACAGAAGAAATCTTATCTGTGTTCAGAGATAAAGGATCGACAATAGGGGGCTCAACCGCGGGAGCATCTCCTTCAAACCAAACCTCTTTCAGCGCTCTGCAGTTTTGGAATGTGGCACCGCCCAAATAAGTCACCTTTTTGGGAATGGTGATAGAAGTCAGCCCGGAGCAGCCATAGAAGGAACTGTCAATCACGGTGACATTTTCAGGAATCTCGATCTCCGTCAGCTCATAGCACATGGCGAAGGCCCAATCTCCAATGGAAGTTACGCTTTCCGGAATTTTGATGGAGGTGAGACTGCGGCAATAATCAAAGGTATGTGCACCGATCTCCGGAATCCCTTCTGGGAGGGTGATGCTGGTCAAAGCGGTGCAATAGTAGAAGGCAAAACTTCCCAGACTGGTCACACTCTGAGGAATTTCAATTTCCGTAAGGCCATAGCACTTAGAGAATGCGGAACCTCCAATGCTGGTTAGGCTTTCGGGCAGCTCGATTCCAGGCAAGCTCTGGCAATAGTAAAACGCATCGTCCCCAAGGGTAGTCACACTGTCAGATAAGGTAACACTGGTGAGGTTGCTGCATTCCACGAAGGAATAGCTGCCAATATGGGTGATCCCCTCCTGTACCACAACGGACTGGATGGAACTTGCAAAGTGATACCAAGGGGTGGTGAAGCCGTAAGAATCACCACTTAGCCGTTTATAATCCTCCATATCCCCTGTTCCGGAAATGGTCAATGTTCCGGTCTCCCCGTCGAAGCTCCAAGTGGCGTTATCGCCGCAGGAGCCGCTGGTCTCTGCTGCTTTTACCCCTGTGGGCATCATGCCCAGGAGCAGACAGAAGGCCAAAAATGTTGCCAAAATTCGTTTTGTCATATTGTTTCCTCCTTGTTCATTTTCTGGTCTGTTTTGCGTGCATACGATAGAACCCGAAGCTGCACCACCCTCGTTACTTGCTTACGGAAAAATACAAAAAGCATATCCCACCAACGGTTTTTATCCAAAAAGGCGGGCTGTTGCTCCGCAGCGAAGCAAACCACAAGCTGCTTGTATAAAAGCATGGTAAAATGAAACTTTTTGTATTTCTCCCAAATACAAGGGTGTTGTTTTGGTATACACCAATATAAGGATACCCTTTTATAAGGTAAATGTCAAGTGGGAAAACTCTTGGTAGAATACCAACAGTGGGGGTGTATCGATATGAAAGAACTGAGAGGGATCATCACATATACAACAGAAGAATATGGCTATATTCGGTTAAAGCTTCGGGAGGTTTTGGATGCCCGGGGGATCACCAGAAATCGCCTGCGAACTCTCACCGGGGTAAAATACGATGTTATCGACCGGTATTATAAAAATGACACAGTGCAAATGGCGGACATGGATTTTCTGGCAAAGGTGTGCTGCGTTTTGGGGTGCAGCATTGCCGATCTGCTGGAATATGTACCGAGGCAATAAACCCGGAGCAAAAGCCCCGGTATAAAGGAATTTTGGCGGCGTGAGGGATCATGCCGCCTATTTTAGTTGGGAATGGAATAAAAAGCTGCCCGGTTCAGAGTGATCTGTTCCGGGCGGTTTTTATGGGTGAGCAATTTCATCGGTGCTTAGAGCAAGCGGTTCTCCGATTACCTGATCCGGCAAAGGCAGATATTTCTCATCAATTCTGCGGAGTTTGTCCAGATGCAGAGCATCTGCATCTCTTTCCTCTCCAAAGAGAATATAGTCAGCAGAAAGTCCCAAAAGGGCGCGCACCTTTACCAGCATTTCCCAAAAGGGGAGTAAGGATTGGAGAAAGGATTGGGTTGAATTTTCGATAACCGCAAATCAGAACGGTTTTTTCTCCATGACCTGAATGTTGATTCTCGGTGGCTCGCTGTATTGCGCTGCCTGCAGAAGTCTTTCTTCCAATTTCTTTCGGAGCTCCTCGTGTTCGGGGGGCAGATTGTCCAGTCGGTATTTCAGATTTGCCTGCTGCGTTTCTTTTATAGAGTAATGGCGCGGAATGAAATGCAAATATTCCCCTCTTTCCCCGAAAGAAGAATACTTCTCCACCCGGAAATAGAAAAGGTTTTTGCAGATATACATATTGGCATCCCATCGCTTTGACCGAAGCCTGTGTATATCCTTAAGAGATGCCGTGGATTGCGCATAGGTTACAAACTCCCCATTGGCAAACCGATCCCGCATTTCCAGCAACGACAGAGGCGTTTTGGCTTCGTCAATAAAGAATCCGTCTGATGTGGGATCCAGCATGATCCACTTTTTGAGGGTTCTGTCATATATTTCTGCTACAACATGATTATCGAAGTCGTAGGGAGAGAAGGGCATGATAGACACACGCCTTGCATAGATTCCCAGAGACAAACAACATTCAACCAGTATTTTAGATTTGTTCAGGCAGTTGATGCCATGATCGGGGTTTCCCAGGCTGTATTCCAGAAGGCGCAAGCGTTACATTCAATATGATTATCATACCACGAGGAGTGGGTCAATCTTGGAGCCAAGTAGTGGAGCAGTCTTTTGGCTCTTGCAAAGTCGCTGCCCCTTCCCGCGATCTTTTCCAAACCGTATTTATCCCGCAATTCCGTAAATTCCGGGCAATCGAATTCATAGATGATATTTTCTTCACTGCCGCCGTCAAATTCCTGATTGTGGAACAAAATGCCGGCATAAACATCCAGCATATGCCGGAAAAAACCTTGTTGTTCTTTTCTTGTCATGGGGATACCTCCTGATGCTTTATGCGCAGTGTTGATGGAGCAAATTCGC
>JAZNYB010000077.1:0-3906 GCA_045594185.1 Faecousia sp.
CGGTAATGCCGGAAATGGAATCCGGCGCGGTGACGGTAAAAGACAGATTGCCGTCTCCATCCGTGTCACAGGAGAGAGAAAAGGTATAGACCTCCTCCCCGTAATCAGCCGTGACCTCCGCCAAAAAGGAGCAGCCCCCGGCACTTAACACCTTCGACCGAAAAGCCAGAGCCTCCTCCATGGCAGAGCCGCCGTTTAAGGAGCAGCCCCCCAAAAGCATCGTCAGCACCAATAAAACACAAAGAATCCCCTTTGCCATTGACCTTCACTCCTGTTTCAGCAGTCGTGAAAAAGCATGGCTCATATCCCGTGGGCGAGGTACTCCATCGCAGGGTGTCAGAGGATCGTACAGGCTTTCTCACGCAGTATATCCTTATGCGAAGCCTTGAAGGTTATGCCATGGGTATCCGGAACAAGGGGACACCGGGCGTGCTTTGCCACGAGCTTCACCCTTTTCCTGCCGAACCGTTTTTTGTCCACAATATACTCCTTGCGCGGTTTTCTCTATCATAGCCGTTTTTCCTCTGTTTTGCAACGGAAAAAGGGCGGTTTTCCGGGCAAAAGCTGCTTTTTGTCAAAAAATCTGCCGCAAGGGGGCATCCTCACGGCAGATGGGGTGATATGAATTAGGGAATGATTCGTCTTGCTCCCAAATAATTGTGGGTAAAATAGTAACCGTCTACAGCATCCACCACAACGCCCCGCTCAGAATTGGCGGCGTGGATGTACTGACCGTTTCCGATATAGATGCCCACATGGGTGATATTGCTCTCCGACAGGGAGGGGGAGAAGAACACCAGATCACCGGGCAGCAGCTCTTCTAAGGATACAGCCCACGCTCCGGTATAGTTCCACTGCTGGGTGGCGGTACGAGGGACTTTATAGCCAAACTGCCGGTAAACATAGTACACAAGCCCGGAGCAGTCGAAGCCGTTGGAAGGACTTTCGCCGCCCCACATATAGGGATAGCCCACATACTGCAAAGCAAAGGACACCAGCAGGTCGGCCTCCGGACGGTCAGAGCCTCCTGACAACCAGAACATAAAGGCGTTGTATGTACGGAAAAACAGGGCAAGTCCTTGCTGGCACTGGGTGTTTGCCCGGGGGTTCAGGCAGTTTCCCGAGCCTTTCACAATGCCCATGCTGTAAAGCAGGCGGGTCGCGGGAAGGGCGTAGCTTTTTACACTGCCGGCATCCTCAAAAACGCTGAGATCCGCTGTGGGGTCATCGGTGCGGTAGTATCCGGCGGCGGTGAGGAAGTTTCCGATGATGGTAAAAAGCTGTTCCCGGGTGATGTGATCCTGGGGCTTAAAAGTGCCGTCGGGGTAGCCGTTCACGATCCCCAGATGGTAAGCGATGATGATCATTTCATCGTCCGTGTCCGTGAAGGGGTTGTCCATCTCCTCCATGGGAATATCCGGATAGATGGACAAAAAGGCGGTGACGGCAATGTGGCAGACCTCCTGCCGGGTAATGGGGGAAGTCATATCTCTGCCCACCAAAATCTCAGGGATCAGACCCGCCTCCTCCATGGGAGCCAGTTCTTCCTCTGCCCAGGAGGACAGATTGGGGTATTTTTCCGGGTATTCCGGGGGCTCGGTGGGTTCAGGTTCGGTGGGTTCGGGCTCGGTGGGTTCGGGCTCGGTGGGTTCAGGTTCAGTGGGTTCAGGTTCAGTGGGTTCGGGCTCGGTGGGTTCAGGTTCGGTGGGTTCGGTTTCCGTAGGCTCGGGTTCGGTAGGCTGCACAATTTCCCCGGTAGTCAGAACCAGATAACCCCGGAGGAACATCACAAGAGCCTGCTCGCAGGTGGTGATGCCCTTGGGATCCAGCTTTGTCCCGGTTCCCCGGACGACACCTATGCCCACCATAAGCCGGGCCGCGTCCTTTGCCCAATTGTTCACGGCATCCTCGTCCTCAAAGGAGGACAGATCCCCGAAATGCTCCTCCTCTGCCTCCCAGCCGGAAATCAGCAGGAATTTATAAACAAAGGCGAAGAACTCCTGCCGGGTCAGGGTGTTTTCCGGCTGGAATGTTCCGTCGGGGTAGCCGCTGACAAGACCGGCGGCATAGGCTCTCGCGGCGATGTCACTGTCCGTATCGGTGAAGGGCAGAGGGTCTTCCGCCGTGACTTCCTCGCCTGTAAAAGTCTCATAGGCAAGCAGACTGATCTCGCACATTTCCAGCCGGGTGATGGCTGTCCGCAGATCCTCTTTTTCCTCCATGGTCTGAGGGATCAGCCCCAGAGATTTCATATGATCCAGTTCCTCTTTTGCCCAGTTGCTTGCCGTGCCGTAAGCCAGCGCGCCGGGGGTCAGAGCTACCAGAAGGGCAAAGACACACAGCAGCGCAAGCCCTCTTTTTAATATCGTCAGCTTCATTGATGATCCTCCAAATTCAGTTCCAGCCCCACGGGGCAGTGGTCAGAGCCAAAGATCTCCGGGTAAATTTTCGCCTCCGTGATCTGTGGTGTCAGTCTGTCAGACACCAGAAAATAGTCAATACGCCATCCGGCGTTATTCTTCCGGGCGTTGAACCGATAGCTCCACCAGCTATATGCTCCGGTCAAATCGGGGTACAGGTGGCGGAAGGTATCCGTAAATCCCGCATCTAGCAGCTTTTGGAAGCTCTCCCGCTCCTCGTCGGAAAAACCGGCGTTTCCCCGGTTGGAGCCGGGATTTTTCAGGTCGATCTCCTTATGGGCAACATTCAGATCCCCACAGGCGATCACCGGCTTTTCCGCGGACAGTGCCGCCAGCTTTTCCCGGAATGCCTTATCCCAGGCAAGGCGGTGGTCAATGCGCTTTAAGCCGTCCTGGGCGTTGGGGGTGTAGCAGGTGACGAGGTAGAAACCGGGATATTCCAGTGTAATCATGCGCCCCTCCGTGTCCAGCTCCGGGATACCTACGCCATAGGTTACGGAAACAGGCTCATGTTTGGCGAAAATGGCAGTGCCGGAGTAGCCCTTTTTCTCAGCGGAACACCAGAACTGGCTGTATCCGGGAAGCTCCAGAGAGATCTGCGCCGGCTGCAGCTTCGTCTCCTGCAAGCAGAAGAAATCACTGTCCAGGGCGGCAAAGGTATCCAAAAAGCCCTTGCCCACACAGGCACGCAGACCGTTGACATTCCAGGAAATAAAACGCAAGCTGACCCCTTCCTTCCTTCTTATGCTGATTTTCATGCCCCAAGCTGTGGGGATTCGACAGATTCTATCATTTATCTTAACAAACGGAGGCAAATATTGCAACACTTATTTCAAAAAAGTTACAGATTGCAACCAGAGGGGCTTGTGACACGGAAAAAAAGACTAGGAAAACCGGGACAGTTGTGCTAAAATATAAAATAGGTCAGGCTATGGGCTTAGAGCGGTAGATACCGATTTATGGAACAGGCGTATTCAAGATCGTCCCCTATGAATCAAAACCAAACCTACCGACAAACCAAAATTTGCCCTGCTGCTTTAAGCCCATAACCTGAAAGACAAAATCTATTAACGGCGGTGTTTTAATATGAAAGAGATCTTCCTTTTGAAGCTGGGCGAGATCGTCCTGAAGGGTCAAAATAAGAAGCAATTTGAGAGCAAGCTCCGGCAGAATGTCCGCAGACGGATGAAAGCCTTTGGAGAATTTGATGTTTATATCATCCAGTCCACGGTGTATGTAGAGCCCATGAATGAAAGCTGTGATCTGGACGGCGCGTGGGAAGCCTGCCACTATATTTTCGGCGTGGTGTCCCTGTGCCGCTGCCGCCCCTGCGAGAAGGAGCTGGATGCCATTTTTGAAGCAGCCGAGACTTATTTGGGAGAGGAGCTGGACTGCGCCAAATCCTTTAAGGTGGAGTCCAAGCGTTCCGACAAGAGCTTCCCTCTGACCTCCATTGGCATTTCTCAGGAGATCGGCGGCAGACTGG
>JAZNYB010000078.1:0-6831 GCA_045594185.1 Faecousia sp.
ACCGCTTGGCCTCCGACTTGCAAAATAAGCAAAGCCCTTTTCCAAAAGACCCTCCACCAGCTTGATAAACTCGTCGATGCAGCCGGTGGCAGGCTCTACTACATCAGGGGTCTTAATATTGAGCTTGGCGCAGTCAGCAAAGAAGGCATCGGTATAGAACTGGGCGATCTCCATAACGGATTTCTTTTCCCGCTTGGCACCCTTGAGCATCTTGTCCTCTCCGGTGTCCGCATCGGAAGCCAAGTGCCCCACATCGGTGATGTTCATGACCCGCTTTACATGATAGCCCGCATAGCGCAGATATTTTTCCAGAATATCCTCCATAATATAGCTGCGGAGGTTGCCGATATGGGCATAATGGTACACCGTAGGTCCGCAGGTATACATTTTCACCACATCGGGATGGTTGGGGACAAAAAGCTCCTTCTTGTGACTGAGAGAATTATACAAATACATAGAAAAATCATCCTTTCTGAAATACCTGTTCACTATTACCTGTTGCTTAGAAAAAAATTCCCACCTCTTGAACATATCAATCCAAGAGGCGGGCATAGCTCGCGGTTCCACTCCGGTTTCTCACTCAGAACCCATAACGCAGGGTCGGGCGGGGTCTCCCCTTCACTCCCGGACGCACTTGGGGCGTTTCCAACCATCCGGGCTTTCAGCCAATGACCCGGACTCTCTGGGGTTTTTCGCACCTTACTCTTTCCGTTCCTCGTGATATTCGGTTTGGCTTATCTTACCACTTTTCACACTGCCTTGTCAAGACTTGCTCCACAGGCAGCCCCAGTTTTTCACAAAATACTCAATGCCGGAATAGACAGTCGTCACAGTAACCACAATGATGACTACCCAGCGAATCAGCACCCACTGAGGGAATGCCATCTGAAAGCACAGCCCCACCATGGTGCAGACAGTCTTGACTTTACCTGACCAACCGGCAGCAATGACCGTGCCGTTGCCTACAGCCACCAGCCGCAGACCGGTTACCGCAAACTCTCTGGTCAAAACGATCATAAGAGCCCACGCAGGCCACATTCCCCACTGACAGAAGATGCACATGGCAGCAATGACCAGAAGCTTATCTGCCAGAGGATCTAAAAACTTTCCAAAATCACTGACCTGATTGCGGCTTCTGGCAATATAGCCGTCAATATAGTCTGTCACACTGGCGAGAATAAATACGATCAGAGACAGCAGCATCCAGATATTGGGGCCGCCACCCCCTAAGTACATAAACACCATGAACAACGGTATCATCAGTACCCGGATCAGGGTAATCTTCGTTGCTGTCGTCATCCCAATTCCTCCTGTCCTACCAGCTCGCCGTCTCTGGCTTCCGTGATTTTTACCATACAGAATGTTCCGGTTTTTACGGTTCTTTCCGCGGTGAACCACACACGACCATCAATATCCGGAGAATCGGCGTAGGTTCTGCCATAATAGAGGTCTGCCTCCGGGTCATAGCCGTCAGATAGAACCTCCAAGGTCTTTCCGATCATGGAAGCATTGTAGTCATCCATAATTCTGGACTGGAGTTGCTCCACGATTTCCGCTCTTTCGGCGGCAATTTCGCCGTCAGGATACTCCATTTTCGCAGCCGGAGTCCCCTCCTCAGGAGAGAAAGCAAAGGCTCCCACCCGTTCCAGCTTGGCTTCCTTCAAAAATTCACACAATTCCTCAAATTCTTCCTCGCCCTCTCCGGGAAGCCCCGTAATGAGACTGGTGCGGATCACCAAACCGGGCAGCTTCTCCCGGAGCTTGCGGAACAGCTCTCTTACATACTGTCCGTTGCCCCGACGGTTCATCCGTTTCAAAATACCATCGTTGATATGCTGAATGGGAATATCCAGATATTTAACGATCTTTTCTTCTGTGGCTAAGACCTCAATGAGTTCATCATCCATTTCATCGGGATAGAGATAATGCACCCGCACCCAATGGATACCCTCAATTTTGCACAATTCCCGGAGAAGCTGGGGGAGCATTCTCTTGTGACCGGGAAGATCTTTTCCATACCGGCTGGTGTCCTGGGCAATGACGATCAGCTCTTTGACCCCATCGGCCGCCAACATTCTGGCTTCGTACAGCACATCGTCCATTTGGCGGCTGCGGTATTTTCCTCTCAGAGAAGGAATGACACAGTAGGCGCAGCGGTTGTCACAGCCCTCAGCAATTTTTAAGTAAGCATAATGCCGGGGAGTGGTGAGGACTCTGCCGCACTCCTCCTCCGGGGCATGGATGCTGCCAAACTCGCTCACCGTCTCACCTGCCAGGATTTTCTCCACAGCGGCGACCACATCGGCGTAGCTTCCCGTTCCCAAAAGCCCATCAACCTCCGGCATCTCCCGCAAGATCTCCTGCTGATACCGCTGAGAAAGGCAGCCCGTGACCAGGATTTTTCCAATCAACCCTGTTTCTTTCAACTCCCCTGCCATGATGATATTGTCAATGGCTTCGGACTTTGCAGAATCAATGAAGCCGCAGGTATTGATAATTACCACATCGGCACCTTCCAGCCCGGGCAAAAGCTCATGCCCCGCCTCCTGAAGCCGGTACATCATCTGCTCGCAGTTCACTTGATTCTTGGCGCAGCCCAAAGAGATAAATCCAATCCTTGCCACAAGTCATTCCTCCGGTTCATACTCCACAGACGCACCCAACCGGGAAAGGCACCGGCGAATATCCTGCCAGGTGTGCCCCCGGCGCATGAGTGCATCTACAGCTCGTTTTTGTTCCCTGCTGTCCCATTGGTCGCCCAAACGCTGGCGCAGGAAGGTCATTATATCCTCGTCAGGCTCAGGAATGTCCTCCAAAGCCTCATCCCACAAATCTCTGGGGATTCTTTTTTCATAAAGCATCTGCCGCAGGCGGTTGATGCCGTAGCCCCTTGCAACACCCCGGCGCACGATCTGCTTTGCGGTGGTCAGGTCATCCACCAGAGACAGCTCCCGCATCCACTGCACCGCGTTTTTGGCATCCTCCGGAGTTTCTCCCTTATGCCGCAGCCGTGCCTCCAGATCGCCCTCTGACACGCTGCCCGCCGCCACAATACGCACTGCCCGCATTTTGGCAGACATTTGACCGGCCGCCTGCTTTAGCCGCGCGTATTCCTGCTCCGTCAGTTCTTTCTCTTTATAGAGACAAAAATCAGCAACCGTCTGGGGATACAGCTTCAGCTCCACGCCGTCGGACAGGGTGACACGGTATCTTCCCGCCCTGTCCGGAGCTTCTGAAACCGTCTCAATCCTCATCGTTGAAATCGTCAGCGGATACGGTTATAGGTCTTTCCGCAGGCTTGGCAGGCACTTTCGCTTTAGAGCCGGACTGGAGTTTGTGGAGGTTTTCTCTTACCTGCCGCTCCAGAGCTGCCATCAGCTCGGGACGGCTCATAATGTATGCCTTGGCGTTATCTCTGCCCTGACCGATGCGCTCGTCTCCAATGGAGAACCAGCTTCCGCTCTTTTGCACCAGATCCAGCTCTACTGCCATATCCAAAAGCTCGCCGCCCTTGGAAATGCCTTCGCCGTACATAATATCAAAAATCGCCTCTCTGAAGGGAGGTGCAACCTTATTCTTAACCACCTTGACTCTGGTGCGGTTGCCCACGATGTCGGAGCCATTCTTGATAGACTCCACACGGCGCACATCCAGACGGACGGAGGCATAGAATTTCAGAGCGTTGCCGCCGGTGGTGGTTTCAGGATTGCCGTACATAACGCCGATCTTCATACGAAGCTGGTTAATGAAAATGACCACGCAGTTGGTCTTGTTGATAGAGCCTGCCAGCTTCCGGAGTGCCTGAGACATGAGTCTCGCCTGCAAGCCAACAAAGCTGTCGCCCATTTCCCCTTCAATTTCCGCACGGGGTGTCAGAGCGGCAACAGAGTCCACAACCACCGCATCCACAGCACCGGAGCGAACCAGAGCATCGGCAATTTCCAATGCCTGCTCACCGGTGTCCGGCTGAGATACCAGCATAGAGTCAATATCCACACCCAGAGCGGCAGCGTAGTCGGGATCTAAAGCGTGTTCCGCATCCACAAAGGCAACCTCGCCGCCCAGCTTCTGCGCTTCTGCCAAAATGTGCAGAGCCAAAGTGGTCTTACCGGAGGATCCAGGTCCATAGATCTCAATGATTCTTCCCTTGGGAACGCCGCCAATGCCCAGAGCCGCATCCAATGCCAGAGAGCCGGTGGGTATGGCATCCACGGTCATCTCCGGGCGGTCACCCAAGCGCATAACGGTTCCCTTGCCATAGGTTTTTTCGATCTGTGCCAGTGCCGTCGCCAGAGCTTTCTTCTTGTCTTCCGCAGGGGCGGGGGCTTCATAGTTCGTCTTCTTAGATGCCATGTTCATCTTCCTCTCTGTTTTTCCGGGCCATTACTGCCCGCTCAATTCCATTAAAGTCATTCTTTCGTTCCAAAATTTCAAATCCGGCTTCTTCCAGCAGGCGGCACACATCGTCCCCCTGCCCCATACCAAATTCAAACGCCATAATTCCCCGGGGCTTTAAGATGTGAGTGTAGTTTTTTACGATGGAACGGTAAAAATCCAGTCCGTCCGCACCGCCATCCAGTGCCAAATGGGGTTCAAAATTCCGCACACTGGGCTCCAGTTCTTCCATCTCTCCGGTGCGGACATAGGGGGGATTGGACACGATCATATCAAAAGCTCCCAAGAAGGCAGGCGGTTTTCCCATAGCATCTGTCTGTACACAGCCTACCCGCCCGGTGAGCTTCAGGTTGGTGGCGTTTTTCTTTGCCACAGCCAGAGCTTCTCTGGAAATATCCGCCAGAGTAACCCGGGCATCCTTCACCTTTTGGGCGATCGCCAGACCCACGCAGCCGGAGCCTGTGCATAAATCCAGCACTCTGGGGTCTTCTTTCAGATAAATCGCCTGTTGAATTGCCATCTCTGCCAAAGCGCAGGTATCATCTCTGGGGATCAGGACATCCCGGTTTACATACAAGGTCATACCGAAAAAGTCCCATTCCTCCAAAATGTAGGCAAGGGGTTCTCCCTGTACAGCCCTCTGCAGATATTCCTCCAGCTTCCGGCACACATCCTGAGAGGCGTAATGGTCACGGTGGGCAATGATCTCGCTTTGGCTCAAACCCGAAGCGGCGCGGATCAGCTCCCGGGCGATCAGTTCTGCCCGCTGCTGCCCTTCTCCGGGAATCAGAGCCCTTCGTGCTTCCACATAAAGCTCGGCATATTTCTTTACCATTCGTCCGTTCCTTCCTTCTCCGGCAGTACCGCCTGCAGCGCGGCGATACCCACCTCGATCATGGAGTCATCCGGTTCGTTGGTGGTAAAGCTCTGAAACCACAAACCGGGAGCGGTGACAATTCTGGTAAGCCAATTATCATGTCTTCCCACCCAGCGGTTGATCTCATAGCTGATGGCAACGACCAAAGGCAGAAGCAGCAGCTTAAAGGCGATCATAATGAGCTTAAAGAGAAATCCGCCCCGCATGGCTTCCAGCGCAGGCACCAGTGCCAAAAGTCCGGAGGAAGCAACAGAGAACACCAGAATAGACAAAAGCATAACGACCAGAAGGAAACTGGTACCGCAGCGGGGATGCCGCCGGGTCTGCTTTCTTACATTCTCCACAGTCAGGGGCAGCTTCGCCTCATAGCAGCGGATGGTCTTATGCTCCGCACCGTGGTAAGCGAAAAGCCGCTTCATATCCTTCATCCGGGACACAAGGTACATATATGCCACAAAAATGACCATACGAACCAGACCTTCAATCAGGTTTATGACCACATTGCTCTTGACAAAGCCGTAGAAGAAGCTGCCTGCCACCATGGGAAGGAGGAAAAACAGCCCTACAGACATGGCAAGACCCAGCACCACCGCAAAACCGATCAGAAGCTTCTGGAATTTCTCGTCGCCCAGTTTCTTTTCCAGCCACAGATCCAGCTTGGAGGGTTCTTCCTCCTGCATGTCATCGGGAGAAAGGTCGGCAGAGCGCATGATCGCCTTGACACCGACAATGTTTGAGCTGATGAAGCCATACACCCCACGGATCAGCGGCCATGTAAGCACAGAGCCGGGCTTGGGCAGCTTCCGGGGCTTGACCTCCACCTGAAGTCCTTCTTTCCCCCGAATGACGATGGCATCCTTTTCCGGACCACGCATCATAATACCCTCGATGAGAGCTTGTCCACCGATCATGGTCTTAAATTTTTCCTGAGAAACCGCTTTTTCTTTTTTCATAAGTCTTTGCCTTTCCCTTACTGCACATTGGCAGGGATCTTTACAGTTACCAATGCTCCCCCACCCTGAGCATTTTCCAGTGTCAGGGTGCCGCCGTGCATCTCCACGATCTCATCGCACACCGCAAGACCGATGCCGGAGCCACGAGCCTTGGAGCTTCCCTTATAAAACTTCTTTTTCACCAAAGGAATTTCATCCTCCGGAATACCCGAACCGTAATCCCGGATACGGATCACCACAAAGCCATCCTCCATCCGGATGGAAGCATCGATCTTCTTCCCCTCGCCTCCATGCTTTGCGGCATTGTCCAGGATGTTCAAAAGCACCTGACGCATCCGCTTTGGGTCGCAGGGGATCTCCGGAATCTCCTCCCCGTCGTCCAGCACCTGCAAAGTGATGCCATCCTGACGGAGCCGGGAGCCGTACATATAAACCGTGTCCTCAAACTCTCCCCGGATGTCCGTAGTTTCCATGTTCAGGGTCATGCGCCCATCCTGCATCCGGGTAAAATCCAGCAGACCCATGACCATTTCTGTCAGGCGGCGGCTTTCTCTTTGAATAATGGAGATGCCCCGGCGGGTTTCCTCCGGGTCTAAGGTGTAGCCC
>JAZNYB010000079.1:0-4162 GCA_045594185.1 Faecousia sp.
ACGCCGCCCAGACCCTCTTGAATGAGCTGCTTCAAGCTCCAGCCGGCGCAGTAGCCGGTGAGCATGGAAAGGTCGTGCAGGTGCATGGCGGCACTGCGGTGGGCTTCGGCAACCTCATTGTCGTAGATCTCGCTGAGCCAGTAGTTGGCAGTGATGGCACCGGAATTGCTGAGGATCAGACCGCCCACGGAATAGGTAACGGTGGAGTTTTCCTTTACCCGCCAGTCAGCGATCTGTAAATAGTTGTCAACTAAATCCTTGTAGTTTACCAGAGCCGAGCCTACATTGCGGATCTTTTCTCTCTGCTTGCGGTAAAGAATATATGCTTTTGCCACATCGGAATATCCAGCGGCGGACAGCACCCGCTCCACGCTGTCCTGAATGTCCTCCACGGCGATAAAACCATTTTGGATCTTGGGCTCAAAGTCCGCGCTGACCTGCAGAGCCAGCATATTGATCACGCTGGGGTGGTACTTTCTTTCCTGCGCTTCAAAGGCCTTCACCATGGCGGAGCTGATTTTGGAGATCTCGAACTCCACGGTGCCGCCGTCACGCTTCAATACCTGATACATGGGGATTACCTCCTCTGTTTTTTCGTCTATAAGAAAATGCAGGCGATACTGCCTGTCATGTGCGTATCGTCTGCATTATACTAGATGTTGGGAGAAATGTCAATATGCTGTGTCTAAATATGGGGGTTAAACACAATATTTTGTGTTATGTCACCCACGGATAGAGACATCTTCCACAAAGGGGCGCAAAATATCCGCAAAGAGAGCCATTTGCTCCTGCGTGGGTGGATTCAGCCCGGGGAGAACCACGCCATCCCGATCCACAAAATACTGCAAAAACAGCTTCCGGGGCTTGTAAGGTGCAGCCAGAGAAGCCAGCCAACGCCCCATTTCTTCCATGGTTTTTGTGCTGTGAAATTCTGCCACCACTGTGGTTCTCAGCTCATAGCTCACCGCACCGCTCAGCAGAAAGCGAAGACTATCCTCTATAAGGGGAAGGAATGACTGCTCCTTGCCTATGGTCTTGCTGTAGAGACTGGGGTCATTTTTTACATCCATAGCCACATAGTCCACAAGTCCCCCGGATACCAGCTCCTTCAGCACCTCCGGGCGGCTTCCGTTGGTGTCCAGCTTTATGGCATAACCAAGTGCTTTGATACCTTCAAGGAGAACAGGCAGATCCGGCTGTAAAGTAGGCTCACCTCCGGTAACGCACACGCCGTCCAAAAGTCCCTTTCTGCTTTTCAAAAAGGAGAGAAGCTTTTCCGGTGGGATGATCTGGGAGGGGATGCCACCCAAAAGGGAGCTGTTGTGGCAGAATGGGCAGTGGAAATTGCAGCCCTGAAGAAACACTGTACAGGCGACCTTGCCGGGATAGTCCAGAAGGGTCATTTTTTGCAGTCCTGATATGATCATAAGATCCTCCCTGCGCTTTTTTCTGTATTATAGCATACTTGGCTGCCTTTGAAAAGAGGAATTGTAGTTTCCTCCGGGGAACACCACAACATACAGACCAATCACAAAACACGCCCCCGCATTTTGTCAGAACTTAGGAGCAGGCGTTTGTTGCGGCGGGGGTTTTTATATGGTATAATGTCAGTTACGATCTAATGCTGTGCTTTTCGGAGGATGCGATGAATACCAAGGATATTACCCTGAGCCAGATCCAACTTCATAAGCTTCTCGCCTCCGGAAACGGTGACGCGGCGCTGCTGTACCTTTTTATACAGGGCGGTAATGAACCCCGGGAGGCAGAGGCAGCTCTGTCCTTTTCTCCCGGAAGGATCAATCAGGCTTCGGCGGTTCTGCGGCAGTTGGGACTTTGGCAGGAGCAGACACGGCAGTTTGTACTTTCGCAGCAGCCCCCCCAGTATACGGAGCAGGATGTGATGAACGCCCTTTCCCACAGCGAGGACTTCCCCTTACTGACAGGGGAGGTGCAGCGGATTTTGGGGCGCATCCTCACCACGGAGGAATTGAAAATACTGCTTACCCTGCGCAATTACTTAGGGCTTCCCGGGGAAGTCATCCACCTTTTGGTGAGCTTTTGTAAGGAGCGGCAGGTTCGCCGGGGCTCCAACCGCAACCCCTCTTTGAGAACCATTGAAAAAGAAGCCTACCTCTGGTGGGAAAAGGGGATCGACACTTTGGAAGATGCCGTTGCTTACATTCAGGCAGAAAGCACCCGTCACAGCCAATTGTCTGCCCTTATGAAGCTGCTGCAGATCTCCGGAAGAAATCTCACTCCGGCGGAGGAACGGTATGCCTTAAGCTGGCTGGACATGAATTTCGATCAGGAAGCCCTGCAAATGGCATATGAAAAGACCTGTCTCAACACCGGTGGGCTTAAATGGGCGTATATGGATAAAATTCTCGCAAGCTGGCACCGTCAGGGGCTACATACCGGCGCGCAGGTTCGCTCCGGGGACAGAGCCGTGCCCACAGCCGCTTCCGGTGCGGCAAAAATGGCGGCGCAGCAGACCCAGCGGGTGCAAATGGGCTCTGCGGGTCTGGGTGAATTTGAGAGGCAAGCCATTGCCAGAATGCTCCGGGAACGGGAGCTGCAGGAGAAAAAGGAGGATTAAGCCATGGCGTATTCGGGAGAGGTGCTTCTCCGGGCGAGAGCGCGTTTGGCACAGGCAAAATCGGATCGGGAAGCGGAAAACGCCCAGCATTTGCGGCTGGCTTATGAGCAGGTTCCCCGCTTGGCTGAGATCGACCGGGAGCTGCGGCTGACCATGGCGCAGACCCTTCAGTTGGTCTTTCAGCAGGGAGACGATCCCATGATTCAATTTGAACGCATCCGGCAGGAGAATTTAGACCTGCAAAGAGAGCGGGAATGGCTCATTGAGAGCAACTTTGAGGATGGCTTTCTGGATGACAGTCCCATTTGTACCCTTTGCGGGGGCAGTGGGTATGTGGGAAGCACCATGTGCGAGTGCCTCCGGGAGCTTTGCCGGCAGGAACAGCGCAAGGAGCTGACCGTCCTGACCGGGGCAGGGCAGGAGAGCTTTGGGAGTTTCCGTCTGGAATACTATTCAGATGCCTTTGACCCCACCTTGGGAGGCAGCCCCAGACAAATTATGGAAATGACCCTTAGCACCTGCAAGCGGTATGCTCAGAATTTTTCCATGAAGTCGGAAAGTCTTTTGCTTAATGGCAATCCCGGGTTGGGTAAGACCTTCCTTTCTGCCTGCATTGCCCGCAGCGTGTCCGACAGCGGCTACAGTGTCGTTTATGAAACTGCGGGCAGACTGTTTACTCAGTTGGAGAAGGCTCGTTTTACCGGGGATGAGGAAGCGCACAGTCAGGCTGCCCGATTCACCGCCTGTGACCTTTTGATCATTGACGATTTAGGCTCGGAGCTGGTGACCCCCTTTGTCCAGTCTGCTCTATATGGGGTTCTCAATGACCGGCTTCTGGGGAACCTTCCCACCATCGTTTCTTCCAACCTGCAATCTCAGGATTTTAGCCAGCGGTATGGTCCTGCCATCGCTTCCCGGCTTTTGGGCAGCTTCCGGCAGGTAACATTTGTGGGGCAGGATGTGAGGATGCTCAAAGGGAGAGGGAATTATTGAGCGAGAATAATTAAACAACCGAAAAATCAGCAGTAGCAAGGGCTTTTGACGCTTTATACAACTGTAAACCACACTAAAATTGGGAGGCATTAGAGTATGAGTATAATTTGTGCAATATGCGGTAAAAAGCAAAGCGGATGGATAGAGGATTTTCCTTTAAGCCATGAATTGAAAGACTTGAGAATTTGCGCGAATTGCAAGGATGCACTGACAAAGCTTAAGAACCCCTCTGCCTATGAAATAGAAATTGACACAGTTAAACTTTTTGAAACATATTTGGAAACTGCAAAGTCTGACGAAGTAAGAGAGTATTTGAAAAATGTTCTTTGTGCGGTAGAAGGAAGTGTTGAAACAAAAAGAAGAGAAGCGGAGGATATTGCCATTCAAATACAACAAAAAGAAGAATGCGAAAGGCTATTCAAAAAGAATGTGCAGGAATTGATGCTTACAACAGGTAATGTGTTTGAAGGATATAAAGTTGAAAAATACATTGACATTATTTGCGAGGAGATTGTTTTCAAAAACAGTTTATGGAAACAGTTCAGCGCAGGTTTGGAGGATTTCGGAAACGCC
>JAZNYB010000080.1:0-4140 GCA_045594185.1 Faecousia sp.
AAGCCTTATGCTTTTTTCTATATAAACTGCCTTTTTTCCGAGTTGTTTTACTGCCTGTTCAACAGTGGAAACCTTTTTTTCGAGTTGTTTTACTGCCTGTTCAACAGCGGCAACCTTATTTTCAACCACAAAAACCTGTTCTTTGGTCTCTAAAAAACTGATAAGTGAGCAATTTGCACAGTGTTTTCGAGCATCCAATTGCAAGAACAGCCCTTTTTTGCCACATCTCACACATTTTCTCATGGAGGTCTCCTCCCTAAAAAATAAATTCAAGTATATCGAACTGTTTATACAGATACCTTTCCAGTATCATTGTACAATAAGTATGAAAGATTTTAATCGCTTGCTTTGGTTTTACTTCTTTTCATCCCAGTGCAAAACTTCCTGCGCCAGATATACAGGGCGGGATTTGGATTGCTCGAAGATTTTCCCCACATACTCTCCAATAACACCTAAACAGAAAAGCTGTAGTCCTCCCAAAAGAAGGATCAGCACAATGATCGTAGCATAACCGGGAACATCAATGCCCCAAAACAGCTTCTGCGCCACAACAACCAGCAAATAGACAAGAGCGGCTATTGAAGAAAAGATGCCAATATAAGTGGATATGCGCAGGGGAGCTGTGGAGAATCCGATGATGCCATCAATGGCATAGCGGAACAGTTTGCGGAAGGACCATTTTGTGGTACCCGCAGCACGCTCACAGGGGGTGTAAGGGATAAAATGGGTATTAAATCCAACCCACGCAAAAATACCCTTGGAAAAACGATGGTATTCCGGCAGAGACAAAATACTCTCTGCAACCTTTCTGCGGAAGGTGCGGAAGTCACTGGCATCAGGATGGAGCTTGACGGTAGACAGCTTGTTGATCAGGCTGTAAAAACCGCTTTTGAAGAAGGTCAGGATTTTGCCTTCCCGCCGTCTGTCCTGATAGGCCGCCACAATGTCATATTCCGGCTTATCATCGAGAATTTGCACCATTTCCCGCACCAGCTCCGGTCGTTGCTGCAGATCCGCATCGATCAGGCTGATGTATTCCCCCTTTGCGTGTTCAAGCCCCGCGTAAAGCCCGGATTCCTTGCCGAAATTCCGGGAAAAGCTGACTACGGTCACAGGACATTTCTGTTCACGATAGAGCTTTCGCAATTCTAAAAGGGTATGGTCACGGCTTCCGTCATCAATAAATACGATCTCATAGTCATATCCACAGCCCTCAAAGGCGGTGACTACTGCATCCTGAAAGGCAGCTACATTTTCTTCTTCATTATAACAGGGAACAATGAGAGAGAGTTTCATCCAAAACACCTCCATAAAACAATGTAAATCATGCACATATTATAATTCTTTCAAAACCTCTCGTCAAGGAAAACCAAATAAATTTCCATTTTTTCGTTGACACTTATGGTTTTATTCTGTATAATGACACGGAAAGGCAAAGAGCAGGAGTTTTTGACCACAGCCACTTTCAGAGAAAATGCGGTTGGTGCAAGCATTTAAGGGCAGGGTCAGATTGTCGCCTGGGAGCAGCCGTGCTGAAATCAGTAAGCCGGACGGGTAACTTCCGTTATAAAGTTTCAAGTGCCCGGTTTTTTCGGGAATTCAGGTGGTACCGCGGAACTATTGTTGCGCCCTGATTGGATTCAGGGGGCAATTTTTTGTTTTCGTCCTGTGATCGAATAAAAAAGGAGATTGCATTATGGAAAAAGAACTGCCAAAGATTTATGAACCCCAAGAGGTTGAAGGCCGCATTTATAAGATGTGGGAAGATGGTCACTATTTCCGTGCCAAAAAGACCGAGGGAAGAAAGCCCTTCACCATCGTCATGCCGCCCCCTAATGTTACCGGACAGCTTCACATGGGTCCCGCCATGGATGCCACTTTACAGGACATCCTCATTCGCTTCAAGCGGATGCAAGGCTATGATGCCCTGTGGCTTCCCGGCGTTGATCACGCTGGCATTGCTACTCAAATTAAAGTAGAAGAAGAACTGCGGAAAGAGGGAAAGACCCGCTATGATCTTGGTCGTGAGCTGTTTCTGGAAAGAGTTTGGGACTGGAAGCGGCAGTATGGCGACCGCATTGTAAAGCAGCAGAAGAAGCTGGGCGCTTCCTGTGATTGGGACAGAGCCCGGTTTACCATGGATGATACCTGCTCCAAGGCGGTGCGGGAGGTTTTTGTCTCCCTGTATGAAAAGGGTCTGATCTACAAGGGCAGCCGCATGATCAACTGGTGCCCCCATTGTGTCACCGCGCTATCTGATGCAGAGGTTGAATATGTGGACAAGCCCGGGCATCTGTGGCATATCCGCTATCCTCTGGCTGATGGCAGTGGGGAAGTGGTGGTCGCTACCACCCGTCCCGAGACTATGCTGGGTGATACCGGCGTTTGTGTGAACCCCAACGATGACAGATATGCTCACATTGTTGGCAAGTCTGTTATTCTGCCCCTTGTGAACAAAGAGATTCCTGTCGTTGCTGATGATTACGCCGAAATGGAATTTGGTACCGGCTGCGTCAAAATGACTCCAGCCCACGACCCCAACGACTTTGAAGTGGGTCTGCGGCATAATCTGGAGATCATCCGTGTTTTGGATGATAACGGCAAGGTCAACGAGTTCGGCGGGAAATATGAGGGCATGGATCGCTATGAAGCCCGGAAAGCCATCGTTGCTGACTTAGAGGAACAGGGGTATCTTGTCAAAATCGAAGACCATGCCCACAATGTAGGCACCTGCTATCGCTGCCACAACGATGTAGAACCCATTATTTCCGCCCAGTGGTTCGTGAAGATGAAGCCTCTGGCAGAGGAGGCTCTCCGGGTCGTCCGGGAAGGGGAGACGAAGTTCGTTCCTGAGCGGTTTAGCAAAACCTATATAAACTGGATGGAAAATGTCCGTGACTGGTGCATTTCCCGGCAGCTTTGGTGGGGACATCAGATCCCTGCGTGGACTTGTGCCGAATGCGGGCATATTACCGTAAGCCGTGAGGATGCCACAGTCTGCGCTAAGTGCGGAGGCTCCCATATCGAGCGTGATCCTGATGTTCTGGATACCTGGTTCTCCTCCGCTCTGTGGCCCTTTGAGACATTAGGCTGGCCTGAAAAGACCGATGATCTGGACTATTTCTATCCCACGGATGTGCTTGTTACAGGCTATGATATTATTTTCTTCTGGGTTGCCAGAATGATCTTCTCCGGCTGTGAGCATACCGGCAAGACCCCCTTCCACACCGTTTTGATCCACGGTCTGGTGCGGGACGATAAGGGGCGGAAAATGAGTAAATCCCTTGGCAACGGCATTGATCCTCTGGAAATGATCGAAAAGTACGGCTGTGACGCGTTGAGAATGAACATGGTCACCGGCAACTCTCCCGGAAACGATATGCGTTTCTATGTGGAGCGGTGCGAGGCTATGCGGAACTTTGCCAATAAGCTGTGGAACGCCAGCCGCTATGTGCTGATGAATGTGACTGAGGGCACTAAAAATCAACTTCCCGCCGCTGACAAGCTGGAAATTGCAGATAAGTGGGTGCTGTCCAAGCTGAACACCCTGATTTCCGAGGTCACAGACAATCTGAATCGTTACGAACTGGGTATTGCCGTCCAGAAGATCTACGACTTCATTTGGGATACCTACTGCGATTGGTATATTGAGCTGACCAAGGCTCGTCTGTACGGCGATAACGCAGAGAGCAAAGAAACCGCAATTTCTGTGCTGGTTTATGTTCTGGATCAGATCCTGCGGCTGCTTCACCCCTTTATGCCTTTTATTACGGAGGAAATCTGGCAGACGATCCCCCACGAGGGAGATGCTCTGATCATTGCGCAGTGGCCCGAAAGCACAGCTTCTATGAGCTATCCCAGAGAAGAAGCCGCTATGGAAGCGGTCATGCAGGCAATTCGTGCTGTCCGTAACCGCAGAGCGGAAATGAATGTACCTCCCTCCAAGAATGCTACCCTGTATGTTGTTACCCAAAAGCAGGAGGCATTCCGGGAAGGCATCCCCTTCATCCTTCGTTTAGCTTTTGCGGATGAAGTGATCGTCACAGACAAAGATCCCGAGGGCTACAGCGATATGGCAGGAGCAGTTACCGCCGATGCTAAGCTCTATATGCCCATGGCGCAGCTTGTGGATGTGGCCAA
>JAZNYB010000081.1:0-7197 GCA_045594185.1 Faecousia sp.
CTATCTGGAAAACGGTCTGTATTACTACTATGTAAACGGTGAAATCCAGTATTCCGCCGGTCTGATCCAGCTTGACGGTGACTACTATTACATCCGCACCGGAGGATACGCCGCTACCGGAACTTATTGGGTCACCATTACCAACGGACTGGTGGAGGAAGGCTTCTATAACTTCGCCGAGGATGGGAAAATGATTTTGTAAGATTCCCTCGTAACGATCCCTGCTGCTTTTTCGGGCGGCAGGGATTTTTCCAATTTCCCAGCAAAAAACATAAAATGAAGCAATAATTCTTAAAAACCCGCCTTTTTCCCTAAATAAAAGGAAAAGATTCTGAGAAAATTCTGAAAATTATGGTGGAAAAGAGGTTGGCGGTATGGTATACTGGTGTGGGTGCAAGACCCGGATAAATACGAAGCCCGCGTTTTGTGGGTGTGATTTTGAGAGGAGATTTTCCTATGAAAACTGCGCTGGTCATTCTTGCGGCTGGTATTGGCTCCCGGTTTGGTGGCGGTGTCAAGCAGCTTGAGCCTGTAGGCCCTCATGGGGAACTGATCATTGACTACTCCATTCACGATGCCATTGCCGCCGGATTTAACAAGGTGGTATTTATTATTCGCCGTGACATTGAAGCGGATTTCCGGGAGGTCATCGGTGAGCGCATTGAAGCCCTTTGCCAAAAGCTGGGAGTGGAAGTGGCCTATGCCTATCAGGATGTAAAGGATCTTCCTGCTGGGGTGGAGATCTCCGTGGAGCGGAAAAAGCCTTGGGGAACAGGTCACGCGCTTTTGGCTTGCAAAGAAGTCCTCCATGAGCCCTTCGCGGTTATCAACGCCGACGATTATTACGGCAAAGAGGGACTTGCGCTCATCCATAAGTACCTGACGGAAGAAATGCAGTCTCCCATGGATATGTGCATGGCGGGCTTTGTTTTGAAGAATACCCTCAGCGAAAACGGCGGCGTTACCAGAGGCGTATGTCAGGCGAACAGCGAGGGCTATCTGGAAAAGGTGACCGAGACAAAGAATATCGTGTCTGTGGAGGGGAAAGCCGGGGTCATGCAGCCGGACGGAAGCGTGCTTCCTCTGAACGAGGAAAGCTTGGTTTCCATGAATATGTGGGGCATGGCACCTGAGGTTTTGGATGCCCTGGAGGAAGGCTTCCGGGCGTTCCTCAGTGACCCCGCCGGCAATTTGGAAAAGGGCGAGTTCCTGATCCCGGTTTATGTGGACACACTTCTCCGTCAGGGCAGAGCCACGGTCAAGGTGCTTCCCACGGCTGACCGCTGGTTTGGTGTCACCTATCGGGAGGATAAGCCCTTTGTATGCAAGGCGTTTGGGGCACTTTACGCCGCCGGAGCATATAACGAGCAGCTTTTCAGCGACCTTCTGAAATAATATAAAAACAACTCCCTGCTTTTTTGGCGGGGAGTTCTTCCCGGGAGCGGATTTTATGGGCAAATGGAAAGATAAAATTGAAAAACTGAAAAAGGGTGCTTTGCGGGAGCTTCTTCGGGAGCTTCGCTGGATCGGGAAGTACGGACTGCGGTACAGAAAGGCTGTGGCATGGTATGTGTTCCTGGGTCTGTTGGGGACATTTATGAGCCTGGGAGCCAGTGTGGTCAGCAAAAACATTCTGGATGCTGTCACCGGGCAGGCAACAACCGCGCTTCTTCCCGCGGCGGTGTTCTATGTGGGAATGCAGCTTTCCCGAATCGGCATCAATGCCTGGGCAGGGAGAATTTCCGCGAAAACGGAGATCCGGGTGGATCAGGAGATCAGAGCCGAGGTCTATGACAAGGTCATGCGCTCCGATTGGCAAGCCCTGAGCCAATATCATTCCGGCGATTTGCTGAACCGGGTGGACAACGATGTGGCGAGCATTTCCTCCTGCATTTTAGGCTGGATTCCGGACGGTATCACCAAAACGGCTCAGTTTTTAGGCTCTTTGGGCATCATTCTCTACCATGATCCATCTCTTGCGCTGCTGGCGTTGGCAAGCGCGCCGGTGACTCTTTTGGTATCCCGAACCGTTATGGGGCGCATCCGCAAATTCAATCTGGAAATGCGGGAAGCCAGCTCCAGAGTGATGATGTTCAATCAGGAGTCCTTCCGCAATGTGCAGACCATCAAATCCTTCGGCTTGGGGGATGCTTACGGCAAGCGGCTTCGTCAGGTGCAGGCGGATTATCGGGATCTGCGCCTGAATTATAACAAGTATTCCATTGCCGCGTCCTCCATTATGGCTCTTGCGGGTACGGTGGTGTCTATGGCTTGCTTCGGCTGGGGTGTCTACCGCCTTTGGGGTGGGCATATCACCTTCGGCGTGATGTCTCTGTTTTTGCAAATGGCGGGGTATTTGGCTGCTTCCTTCAATGGGCTGGTGCAGTTGGTTCCCGGCGCAATTTCCGCGGCTACGGCGGCGGGGCGCATTATGGCAATTACAGACATTGAGGAGGAGGACTTCAGCGGCGGGGAAGAAGCGGAAAAGCTCCTTCGGGAGAATTTGGAAAAGGGTATCCGGGTGCGGACGAAGGAGCTGGAGTTCTCCTATGAGGGAGCGGGTCCTGTGCTGCATCAGGCGGAGATCTTGGCAAACCCCGGAGAGATCGTGGCTCTGGTTGGCCCTTCCGGAGAAGGAAAGACCACCATGCTGCGCCTGCTTTTGGGCATCGTTCGCCCCAAATCCGGGGAAGTGCTGATCACCGGCATGGAAACCGGGCAGGAGCTGACCGCCTGCGCTTCCACCAGACGGCTGTTTTCCTATGTTCCTCAGACCCACATTATGTTTGACGGCACTGTGGGGGACAATTTGAGAATGATGGATCCCAAGGCTGCGGAGGAAAAGCTGTGGCAGGCTTTGGATATGGCTTGCGCCGGGGATTTCGTCCGAAAGCTCCCCAAGGGACTGGATACGCCCCTCATTGAAGATGGCGGCGGTCTGTCTCAGGGACAGATGCAGCGGCTTTCCATTGCAAGAGCCATCTTAGCCGATGCGCCGGTGCTTCTGCTGGATGAAGCCACTTCCGCTTTGGATGTGGCTACAGAACGGAAGGTTTTGAGGAATGTCCTTGCCTCCGGAAGCAATAAGACTGTGATCGTCACCACCCACCGACCCAGTGTCCTGAATGTTTGCAGCCGGGTGTATGAAATTTCCGGGCAGAGAGTCCGGGAGCTGAGCGTGGAGGAAGTGGAGAAAAAGATCGCGGATTTCTAAAGGGAATACATAATATGAAAATCCCCTGCTCTGATTTTAGAGCAGGGGATCGTTCCCTTTTAGGTCTATCTTACTTTCCGCAAAATTCCTTTGCCACTTCCACAATATGCTCAGCGCACAGGCCAAACTGCTTCAGAAGCTGAGCGGCGGGGCCGGAGTGACCGAACTCGTCGTTTACACCAACGCGGCGCACCGGGGTGGGCAGCTTTTCAGAGAGCAGAGCGCAAACAGCCTCGCCCAGACCGCCGATGATGGAATGTTCCTCACAGGTGATGATCCTGCCACAGTCCCGGGCGGCTTTCAGCACCAGCTCGTCATCCAAAGGCTTAATGGTTGCCATGTTGATCACTCTGGCAGAAATGCCCGCTTCTTTCAGCACCTTGGCGGCTTCCAGAGCTTCGTAGACCATCAGACCGTTGGCAATGATGGCAACATCCTTTCCGTCTCTCAGCACCTCGCCCTTGCCGATTTGGAAGGAGTAGCTTTCTTCCTCATGGAACACAGGCACAGCGGCTCTGCCGAAGCGCATATAAACAGGCCCTCTATATTCATAGGCTGCCTTGACCATGGCCCTTGCTTCCACATCGTCGGCGGGGGACATGACCACCATACCGGGAATGGAGCGCATGAGGGCAAAGTCCTCGCAGCACTGATGGCTTGCGCCGTCCTCGCCTACGGAGATTCCCCCATGGGTAGCGCCGATCTTCACATTCAGGTGGGGGTAGCCGATGGAGTTGCGGATCTGCTCAAAGGCACGACCGGCGGCGAACATGGCGAAGCTGGAAGCGAAGGGAACAAGATCCATGGTGGCTGCGCCGGCGGCAACGGTGATCATATTTCCCTCGGCAATGCCGCAGTCAAAATGTCTTTGGGGAAAAGCCTTCATAAAAACGGAGGTCTTGGTAGCTCCGGCGAGGTCAGCATCGAAAACGATTACATCCTCATGCTCCTGACCCAGAGCGGCGAGGGCTTTGCCATAGCTGTCACGGGTCGCGATCTTTACAACATCTGCCATATCACTTGCCCTCCAATTCTTCCATAATTGCATTCAGCTCTGCCATGGCTTTTTCGTACTCGGCATCGTTGGGTGCTTTTCCGTGCCAGCCGGCATCGTTTTCCATGAAGGAAACGCTCTTGCCCTTGACGGTTTTCATAACGATGACGGTGGGCTTGCCCTTCGTTTCTCTTGCGGAGGCAAAGGCGGCTTCGATCTGGTCGAAGTCGTGTCCGTCGATCTCAACCACATGGCACCCGAAAGCGGCAGCCTTCTCCCCGATGGGATAGGGACTCATGACCTTGGCTACGCTTCCGTCGATCTGTAAGCCGTTGTTGTCAATAATGGCGCAGAAGTTGTCCAGCTTATAGTGGGCGGCGAACATGAGAGCCTCCCAAACCTGACCCTCCTGAATCTCGCCGTCACCCAAAAGGGTGTAGACACGGCAGGACTTATTCTGATATTTTGCCGCAAGAGCCATGCCGGCGGCGGCGGGGATGCCCTGACCCAGAGAGCCGGTGGACATATCCACACCGGGAACGGTGTTCATATTGGGGTGACCCTGTAAGTAGCTGTCAATACGGCGCAGGGTAGGAAGATCCTCCACGGGGAAGAAGCCCCGGTTAGCAAGGGCGGAATACAGGCCGGGGGCGGTGTGTCCCTTGCTGAGGACAAAACGATCCCGGTTTTCTGCCTTGGGGTTCTGGGGATCAATATTCATTTCCTTGAAATATAAATAGGTAAAGACATCAGCGGCGGAAAGGCTGCCGCCGGGGTGACCGGACTTGGCTCCGTGGGTGGCTTCAATGATCCCCATGCGAACCTTGCAGGCAGTCAGTTCCAAGTGTTTCTTTTCACTGGCAGTCATGTTGTTCCTCCTTCGGTATCGTTTCGGTAACCCGGAAAGCCCGGGCGTCCATTGTATTCAGTATACCGCAATCCGGGACAAAATGCAATAACCGAATCACTTTATTGCAGGGGTAATGTCTGTGTCAGGCAGATCGTTCTGCAAATATCTGCTTCGCGCTTTGGTAAAATAAGAAAGAAATTGTGTTGCAAATTTTGGAAACTTTGGTTATAATGTTAATCAGGAAACTAGGAACATTGGAGGTGCCGTTATTGGGCATGGTGATTGCGGTGTTGTCCGGCAAGGGCGGCACGGGAAAGACAACGGTTTGCGCCGGACTGGCAGTGGCACTGGCAGTTATGGAAAAGAATGTCCTGTGCGTGGATATGGATATGGGTCTGCGGAATCTGGACATTGCTTTGGGTATGCCGGATGAGCCGGTTCTCCCTTTTACAGAGGTCAGTCAGGGTGAATCCACCTTAATGGATGCGGCTTCCCATCCCAGAATCCCCGGCTTGCGGCTGCTTACTGCCCCTCTGACCGCAGGGGAATTGGATAAAACAGCCTTCCAGAGGATGATTCTGAAAGCCAGAGAGACTTTTGACTATGTGTTTTTGGATGCTCCCGCCGGGATCGGGGAAGGTTTCCGTCTGGCAGCGGAGATCGCCAGTCTTCAGCTTTTGGTCACAGGGCCCGACCCCGCCGCCATCCGGGATGGTACCAGAGTGGGTGAGCTGCTGGAGCTTATGGGGAAGGATAATGTACGACTGGTGGTGAACCGGGTGGATCCCAAGCTCTATTCTGTTTTGGGAATCACCGTAGACGATGTAATGGACACTGTGGGCTATGGTCTGACAGGTCTGGTGCCGGAGGATGTGAATGTCCTGCTGGCGGCAGTGGACGAGCTTGCGGTGCGGGAATATACGAAAAGAGGTGCCGCGGCGGCTTTTGAGCGTATCGCCAGAAGACTGACCGGGCAAAAGATCCCCCTGAAAAACCTGAATAAGCTGAGATAACCCCGGGAGTAACAGGAGATGGAGTGATAAAGTATATGAATATCGCGTTTTTGGCACATGATAAAAAGAAAGAGCTGATGGTTCAGTTCTGCACCGCTTATAAGAGCATTTTGTCCAAGCATGATCTGTACGCCACCGCCACCACAGGTCGTCTCATTGCCGATGCCACAGGTCTGCCCATTACCCTGCTGCTTTCCCATAAGCAGGGTGGTCATCAGCAGGTAAATGCCCGCATTGCTTACAATGAAATTGATCTGGTTCTGCTGTTTACCAACCCCGATGCCATCGACCCCTGGGACGGTCAGCAAATGCTGGAGACGATCCGTTTCTGTGACAAGCATAATGTCCCTGTTGCCACCAACCTTGCCAGCGCGGAAATGCTCATTATGGGTCTGCAAAGGGGCGATTTGGATTGGCGTGAGGTCATGCGCACCAAGACCACTTTGCGTTGAGTTTTGACTGAAATACACAAGGGCTTTTGCCGGGTGGATATACCCGGCTGCCTTTTTCGTGCTTTAAGAAAGGAAAGATATACCATGGAAAGAATTAAACCCCGGACTTTGTCCGGTTTTATGGAGCTGCTTCCCGCTCCCCAGATGCGGTTGGAGCGGATGATGGAGGTTTTGCGGAAAACCTACAGTCTCTACGGCTTTACCCCTCTGGATACCCCCGCCATTGAATCCGCGGAGGTGCTTCTTGCCAAGGGCGGCGGCGAGACGGAAAAGCAGATCTACCGCTTCAATAAAGGCGATGCGGATCTTGCTCTCCGCTTTGACCTGACTGTCCCCCTTGCAAAATATGTGGCACTGCACGCAAACGAGCTGTCCTTCCCCTTCCGCCGCTATCAGATCGGCAAGGTCTACCGGGGAGAGCGGGCGCAGCGTGGTCGTTTCCGGGAGTTCTATCAGGCAGACATCGACATCATCGGTGACGGCAAGCTGGACATTCTCAACGAAGCGGAGATCCCCTCTATCATTTACCGCACATTTAAGGCTTTCGGGCTCAGCCGCTTCCAGATCCGGGTGAACAACCGGAAGATCCTCACCGGCTTCTATGATATGCTGGGCTTGAGTGAAAAATCCGGGGACATTATGCGTACCGTGGACAAGCTGGACAAGATCGGCGC
>JAZNYB010000082.1:0-3795 GCA_045594185.1 Faecousia sp.
TACGACACTCCGGGCAGAGCCGGAAAGGTACGCATGGACGGAACTACTGCCTATGCGGATTTCTCTGTGGTGGTAAACGACTGCGTCACCAGACCCTATCACCTGTTCTTCAAAAAGTAACTCCCGTACATACATCAAATCCCCGGACTGTTTTGCGGCAGTCCGGGGATGTTTTGGCGCGCTGCCCGGGGAAGGTTCATAGGCGCAGGGGAAAAACGGCGCGGCAACAACGAACCGTGAGAAGTCAGCACAGGTCATAGTGCCGAAAAACCGGGAAGGATCGAGGCGCAAAAGAAAGACTCGCACAGCGAGGATTCATGAGCGTCCCTGACCGGTATGCGTCTTTGCGCTTATGCGACCGAACCAACTGTACCGAACGGTGGTGTGGGAGGTCGGTCGCCCGACGAATGAGCAGTCTCCTGCCCGATTGGCGCGGAGAGCGGAAAGAACCTATAAAACAGTTGATTTTCCCATAACTTTGCATTATAATGAGCCTAAGTTTTCCAAGGAAAAAACAGGAGGAAAGATACATGAAGAACAGCGAAAAAACTCTGGATATGATCGTTAATCTCTGCAAGAACAGAGGCTATGTTTACGGCGGCTCCGAAATTTACGGCGGTCTTGCCAACGCCTGGGACTACGGTCCTCTGGGTGTGGAGTTCAAGAACAATGTGAAAAAGGCGTGGCTGAAGAAGTTTGTGCAGGAATCTCCCTATAATGTAGGTCTGGATGCCGCCATTTTGATGAATCCTCAGACATGGATCACCACCGGTCATGTGGGCAGCTTCTCCGATCCTCTGGTGGACTGCCGTGGCTGCGGTGCCCGTCAGCGGGCGGATAAGCTCATTGAGGCTGCTCCCTCCGGGGCGGGTGTCAATGTGGATGCCATGAGCTTTGAGGAAATGGATGCTTTCGTGGCAGGCCATGAGGATGTTGTTTGCCCCAACTGCGGCAAGCATAACTTCACCGCCATCCGCAAGTTTAATCTGATGTTCAAGACCCAGATCGGTGTTACGGAAGACACTGCTTCTACGGTCTATCTTCGCCCCGAAACCGCTCAGGGTATTTTCGTCAACTTTGCCAACATCCAGCGCACCACCCGGAAGAAGCTGCCCTTCGGCGTTTGTCAGGTAGGCAAGGCGTTCCGCAACGAGATCACCCCCGGCAACTTCACCTTCCGCACCCGGGAATTTGAGCAGATGGAGTGCGAGTTCTTCTGCCAGCCCGGAACCGATCTGGAGTGGTTCAACTACTGGAAGAATTTCTGCAAGAACTGGCTTTTGAGCCTGGGCATTAAGGAAGAAAGCCTGCGCCTGCGTGACCATGAGCCCGCCGAGCTGGCCTTCTATTCCAGAGCCACCACCGACATCGAGTATCAGTTCCCCTTCGGCGGCGGCTGGGGCGAGCTGTGGGGCATTGCTGACCGCACCGACTATGATCTGGGTCGCCATCAGGAGGCCTCCGGCAAGAGTCTGGAATACTTCGATCAGGAGCGGGGAGAGCATTATATCCCCTATGTCATTGAGCCCTCTCTGGGCTGCGACCGTGTGGCACTGGCATTCCTGTGCGAAGCCTATGACGAGGAAGTTGTGGGCATGGACAAGAAGGGCAACCCCGACATCCGTACGGTTCTGCATCTGCATCCCGCGCTGGCCCCCTTCAAGGCGGCTGTTCTGCCCCTGAGCAAGAAGCTGAGCCCCAAGGCAGAGGAAATTTACCACGAGCTGCAAAAGCATTTCATGGTGGACTTCGACGATGCCGGCTCCATCGGCAAGCGTTACCGCCGTCAGCACGAGATCGGCACACCTCTGTGTGTCACCGTGGACTTCCAGACCGTGGGCGACGCGGAGACCCCCGCCGATGACTGTGTTACCATCCGTGACCGGGATACCATGGAGCAGGTTCGTATCCCCATTTCTCAGCTCAAGGCATATATCGAGGAAAAGATCGCGTTCTAAGGATATTTGTGAACAGTGGACGGCGGGTGTTCTCGTCGTCCATTTGTTTTTTCGCTGTTCCCTGCGGACAAATTTTTCCACAGGCGGCGCAAGTCTTGCAAAACACCGGGAGAAATGGTAAAATCATTAGACCGTGTATGGAAACCGGATTAGAAAATCCGATTTTTCGGTTAGTTTGCGATAACCATCCCTACAATGGTGCATCCAAAACTGCCCGCCAAACCAAAATTTTCAAACATCTTTATTCTTCACTATCACAGGGAGGTATCTCCATGGAACGAAAAACACCGGTGATCGGGCAGGAGCAGCTTCAGCATCAGCTCCGGCTCTGCGCCCGCATCCGTGAATATTGGCAGGCACAGGGCATCACCCCCGTTGCCTATGTGGAAACCTACGGCTGCCAGCAGAACGAAGCCGATTCCGAGCGCATCCGGGGGCTCTTATCCGACAGCGGCTATGGTTTCGCTGATGGGCCGGAGGGAGCGGATGTGGTGGTTATGAACACCTGCGCCATCCGGGAACACGCCAACCAGCGGGTTTTCGGCAATCTGGGCGCGTTGACCCATACAAAACGCCGCCACCCCGGACAGAAGATCTTTCTGTGCGGCTGTATGGCAGGTCAGCCGGAGGTACAAAAGCGGCTGAAGGAAAGCTATCCCCATGTGGACGGCGTGTTTTCTACCCACCATTTGTGGCAGTTTCCGGAAATACTCTGGCGGGTACTCACCGGCAAAAAGCGGGTGTTTTATATTGAGGATGAACCCGGCTCTATTGCGGAAGGTCTGCCTGTGCGCCGGGACAGCAAGCTGAAGGCTTGGGTGTCCATTATGTACGGCTGCAACAATTTCTGCTCTTACTGCATCGTTCCTTATGTCAGAGGCAGAGAGCGCAGCCGGGAGCCGGAGGAAATTCTGGCAGAGTGCCGGGAGCTGATAGCCAAAGGGTATAAGGACATTACCCTTTTGGGGCAGAATGTGAACTCCTACGGCAAGGATCTGGGGCGAAATGTGGATTTCTCCGATCTTCTGGAAGCCATCGCCCAAATTCCGGGGGATTTTCTGGTGCGCTTTATGACCAGCCATCCCAGAGATGCCGGGAAGAAGCTGTTTGACACTATGGCAAAATACCCCAGAATCGCAAAGCAGCTCCATTTGCCGGTGCAGTGCGGCAATGACCGGGTGCTGAAAGCCATGAACCGTCACTATGACCGGGAGCATTACCTGTCTCTGGTGGAATACGCCAAGTCTGTTATGCCGAATCTGGTGCTGACCTCCGATATTATTGTAGGCTTCCCGGGAGAGACGGAGGAGGAATTTGAGGATACCCTGAGCTTGATCGAGACAGTCGGCTACGATGCCCTGTTTACCTTTATTTACTCCCCCCGCCCCGGCACCCCTGCGGCAAAGCTCCCTGATCCTGCCACCCGGGAGGAGAAAAACCGCTGGTTTGACCGCCTGTGCCAGACCCAGAACGCAATCTCCGAGGCTCGCCACAAGGCATATGTGGGAAAGATCTATCGGGTTTTGGTGGATGGCAAGGACGGCGATCTGCTCACCGCAAGAACCGAAGGCGGACGGCTGGCGCGGCTGGAGGGAGACGAGAGCCTGATCGGGCGGTTTGTAAATGTGAAGATCACAGGATCTACCACCTGGAGCTTGGTTGGAATGCTGTGCTCCGCACCCGATATAAATCCCTGACGGGATTATCGATATGTGCTTCGCACTCGATATAAATCCCTGACGGGATTATCGATATGCGCTCTGCGCTCGATATGTGCTTCGCACTCGATATGCCCTGCGGGGCGAAAAGGGATTTATATCATATCGAATGGGAGCGA
>JAZNYB010000083.1:0-3235 GCA_045594185.1 Faecousia sp.
ACGGAGGTAAAAACAATGGGAGTAAACATAAGAGGAAGACACTTTTTGACACTGCTGGATTACAGCCCCGCAGAGATTCGCTACCTTCTTGACCTTTCCAAAAACTTCAAGGACCTTAAGCGCTCAGGCACACCCCACCGCTACCTCCAGGGCAAGAACATTGTCCTCCTGTTCGAGAAGACCTCCACCCGTACCCGCTGCTCCTTCGAGGTTGCCGGCATGGATCTGGGCATGGGCGTGACCTACCTTGACCCCGGCAGCAGCCAGATGGGAAAGAAGGAGTCCATTGCCGATACCGCCCGGGTTCTGGGCAGAATGTATGACGGTATTGAATACCGTGGCTTCAGCCAGCAAATGGTGGAAGAGCTGGCGGCTTATGCCGGTGTTCCCGTATGGAACGGTCTGACTGACGAGTTCCACCCCACCCAGATGCTGGCTGACCTGCTCACCATCGAGGAGAAGAAGGGCTGCCTGAAGGGCCTGAAGTTCACCTATTTCGGTGATGCCCGGAACAACATGGGCAACTCTCTCATGGTCGCCTGTGCAATGATGGGCCTGCACTTCACCGCCTGCGCCCCCAAGGAGCTGTTCCCCGCGGAAGATCTGGTTGAAAAGGCAAGAGCGTGGGCTGAGATCAGCGGCGGCAGCGTCACCCTCACCGAGGATGTAGCCGAGGGCGCAAAGGACTGCGACATTCTCTACACCGACATTTGGGTCTCCATGGGCGAGCCCGATGAGGTTTGGGAGACTCGTATCAAGCTCCTGACTCCCTATCAGGTCAACAGCAAGGTCATGTCCATGGCGAAGCCCGATGCCATTTTCATGCACTGCCTGCCCTCCTTCCACGACACCAAGACCACCATCGGCAAGCAGATCGCTGACAAATTCGGCATCACTGAGATGGAAGTTACTGACGAGGTATTCGAGTCCCGTCAGTCCGTGGTTTTCGATGAGGCAGAAAACCGGATGCACACCATCAAGGCGGTCATGTACGCCACCCTGCGCTAAACACAAGGAGGAAAAACCATGTTTGCATTAAAGCCCTATCATGCTCCCGATTTTACCCAGGAGCAGTTTGTTTCCGCTCCCAACGCGGTGCTGATGCCCTGCCCCGCTGACGGCGTAGCCCCCGAAGGCTATCACGCCCTGAGTATTTTCCCTGAGTATTTCAAGATCGACGGTCAGTGGATCCTTGCTGAGGAAAGCCGCATGGACTGCGTGCCTGTTTACGCGGACGGCAAAATTTTGGTGCAGGAGTTCCGTGTCCTGAAAAAGGGTGATCTGGTTGTCACCGGGCGCACCGAAAAGTGCGAGGACGGTATCTATGTCCATCCCGATGGCTTTAACGAATCCAAGGCTGCCGGAGATGTGTTCGCGTTCCGCAGCGGGCGCAGCCGTGAGACTGCCTTTTCCAAGGATTACGATGAGCTGTATGAGCTTCTTCGCCACGAAAAAGAGCATGGCAAGATTGTCTGGGTCATGGGCCCCGCCTTTGCTTTCGATGCCGATGCCCGGAAAGCCATGAGTAAGCTCATTGAAAACGGCTATGTCCACGCCATTCTCGCCGGCAACGCTCTGGCGACCCACGATTTGGAAGGCGCGTACCTCCGCACCGCTCTGGGTCAGGACATTTACACCCAGCAGTCCATGCCCAACGGACATTACAACCATCTGGATCTCATTAACCGTGTCCGCTACCACGGCTCCGTTGCAAAGTTCATCGAGGCTGAAGGTATCGACAACGGCATCATCTATAGCTGTGAGAAGTACGGTATTCCCTATGTGCTGGGCGGCTCTGTCCGGGATGACGGTCCTCTGCCCTGTGTGTTCGGCGATGTTTACGCCGCACAGAACGCCATGCGTGAGCAGATCCGCACCGCCACCACGGTGATCGGTATGGCTACCACGCTGCACACCATCGCCACCGGCAACATGACTCCCTCCTTCCGGGTCATGCCTGATGGAACGATCCGCCAGATCTATTTCTATACCGTTGATGTTTCTGAGTTCGCCGTCAACAAGCTGGCAGACCGGGGAAGCCTGTCCGCTAAAGGCATCGTCACCAATGTGCAGGACTTCGTTGTGAACCTGCAAAAGGGTCTGGGTCTGTAATCGGTTATACAAAAGCAACTGCCCTCTGGAAAAAACCGGAGGGCAGTATTTTTACAAAATTCCGATTTCGGAACATTTTTGTATATTTATAGGAGAATATTCCGGTTTCGGAATTTTGTTTGACAATCCGGGCATCGTGTAGTATAGTTAAGGTATCTGGAGGTGGTTTTGTGATACAGCGAAAAGAGTATTTGGAATTGTTGCAAAAATGGAAGGATGAGCAGGTCATCAAGGTGATCACAGGTATTCGCAGATGCGGGAAGTCTACCTTGCTGGCTATGTATCAGTCCTGTTTGCGTACCCAAGGTATTGGGGATGACCAAATTATATCCATCAACTTTGAAGAACTGGAATATGAGGAGCTTTTGGATTATAAGGCCCTGTACATTTATATAAAAGCACGGCTTCACCCGAAAAAGACCACCTACATTTTTCTGGACGAGGTTCAGCAGGTGGCAAACTTTCAAAAAGCGGTAGACAGCCTGTATGTCAAGCCGGGTGTTGACATTTACATCACCGGCTCTAACGCCTACCTTCTTTCCGGGGAATTGGCTACCCTCCTTTCCGGGCGTTATGTGGAGATCAATATGCTGCCCCTTTCCTTCTGTGAATACTGCGAGATAAAGGGCGGCGAGGACAAAGAGAAACTCCTGGGAGAATACATGAAAAACGGTGGGCTTCCCTATGTGGCAAGGCTGGAGGATGATGCCGAGAAGGTGGATATGTATTTAGAGGGTATCTATAATACGATCATTATCAAAGACATTGAGCAGCGGCAGAGGCGAAAGGAGCAAGACTTCAACAAGCGAAAAGTGACCGATCTTGCTTTGCTGAAGAACATCTCCAAGTTCCTTGCAAGCTCTGTAGGGAGTCCTGTTTCCATCAAAAGCATTGCGGATTTCATTACCTCCGGGGGCAGAAGCATCTCTCAGGCTACTGTCAGTGACTATATAGAAGCTCTGACAGAGCCGTATATCTTCTACCCTGTGGCGCGGTATGATGTTCTTGGCAAACGGCTTTTGAAATCCAACCAGAAAATGTATATCGTTGACTTGGGGCTTCGCCGTCATTTGCTCCCCCGGAAAAGATACGACTTGGGCTTCTCTTTGGAAAATGTTGTCTT
>JAZNYB010000084.1:0-6902 GCA_045594185.1 Faecousia sp.
AACTATGATGAGCGATTGGTCCCTCTACAGCTTGGTGGCAAGCGTATTGATTTTTACACTGCCTCTCTGGAAGATGTAATTATCGCCAAGCTGTACTCTGCCAGACCTACAGATCGGCAGGATGTGATAGATCCCGCTGTCATAGGGGCTGTGGATTGGGATTTACTGGATAAATTGGCCACAGCGGAGGACGAAGCACGGGCATCGGCACTAAAGATGTTTCGGTATAATGAATTTAAGGGAGCCTACGACGAATATGTCAGGAGGTATCGACCATGCGGGAATTAACCTTTTTGGGATTTTTGACCCAATATGTTCGGCAGTTATCCACACAGAATACCACCAGCTTGTATAAGTTGGCAGCAGAAGCGGGAAGCGACAACCCCAGACTTCGGGAACCCTTGG
Source organism: Faecousia sp. (assembly GCA_045594185.1). Taxonomy (GTDB): domain Bacteria; phylum Bacillota; class Clostridia; order Oscillospirales; family Oscillospiraceae; genus Faecousia. The sequence goes on from JAZNYB010000084.1 coordinate 406, forward strand.
TACTATATGCTCTTTTCTCTCAAAAAACGCAGGTTTTGCTCCGTGCAGCCAAAAACGCCGAATTGCGGCAATACTACACTGATTTTCTGCAAAAATACAACAAAGAACAAGTAATGCTTGCCCTTCAAACCCATGCAGAGCAGTTACCGGAAGAATATCACAAGGTATGGCGATCTTATCTCAGCGTTAAAAACCGGGGGCAGGCAGACGACCACACCAAGGAATTGATCCGGGGGAAGATCAGACGATTACAGAACCAGACCGGCATCACAAACTACAGGCTTTATGCAGACTTGGGGCTAAACCCCGGAAATGTAAATGCCTGGTTGAAACACGGAAACAGCAAAAAAGTCAGTTTGAACACCGCCAGAAGGATGCTCCGCTATATAGAAAGCGCAGAAAGCCGCACCCTTCATACCCTGTAAGCCCAACACAAAAGGGACACTCCCCAAAAAGAGAGTGTCCCGAATTTTTTATTCACATCGCAGGAATCAGGCTTCCAGATTGACACCGGTCTCCTTGGAGAAAACATGGGCAACATTGCCGTTGAAGGTGAACTGGATGTTGGAGCCCATCTTGAACGAGCCGATCATGCGGCCGCTCATATCCATGGTCTGAACCACGATAACGACCTTCTTGCCGTCGTTCATCAGGGTGTGCAGATGCACAGCGGAGCCCATCATTTCGGTCACATCCACCTTGACGGGGATGCCGCTGTCGGTCAGGGCGATATGCTCGGGACGAACGCCCAGAGTGATCTCCTGCGCGGCAACATTGTTCTTCTTCAGAGCAGCCTGCTTCTCCTCGGACAGCTCGATCTCCGCGCCGCCAACAGCGACAGCGTACTTGCCGTTCTTCACCAGCAGCTTGGCATCGAAGAAGTTCATCTGGGGAGAGCCGATGAAGCCGGCGACGAACAGGTTATAGGGATGGTTGAACACTTCCTGAGGAGTGCCGACCTGCTGAATGAAGCCGTCCTTCATAATAACGATACGATCGCCCAGGGTCATAGCCTCGGTCTGGTCGTGGGTAACATAGATAAAGGTGGTGTCGATACGCTCACGGAGCTTGATGATCTCAGCACGCATCTGGTTACGCAGCTTGGCGTCCAGGTTGGACAGAGGCTCGTCCATGAGGAATACGGCGGGGTCACGAACGATGGCACGACCGATGGCAACACGCTGACGCTGACCACCGGACAGAGCCTTGGGCTTACGACCCAGATACTGGGTGATGTCCAGGATCTCCGCAGCCTGACGAACCTTCTGGTCGATCTGAGCCTTGGGAACCTTACGCAGACGGAGGGCAAATGCCATGTTTTCATACACGGTCATGTGGGGGTACAGAGCATAGTTCTGGAAAACCATGGCGATGTCACGATCCTTGGGGGCAACATCGTTCACCAGACGGTCACCCATCCACAGCTCACCCTCGGTGATGACTTCCAGACCAGCGACCATACGCAGGGTGGTGGACTTACCGCAGCCGGAGGGGCCGACCAGAACGATAAATTCCTTGTCTTCGATCTCCAGATTGAACTGCTGCACAGCAACAACGCCCTTATCGGTGATCTGCAGATTGACCTTCTCCTCGTTGGGGTTCTCGTCTTCAGCCTTCTTCTTCTTTTTCTTCTTGGCATCGTCGCCGCTGAGGGGGTAGATCTTCATGATGTCTTTCAGGATTACTTTTGCCATAAGTACATGACTCCGGCACCATACGCCTCCGCGCTATGGGCCTCGTGGCCGTCATAAAAAACGGCACCACATTACGACAGGTCTCCACACTGCCGCACCGCGAGTCGAAGCGGAAATGGTTTATCCTCCTTTTTTATTATGCGGACAGCCTAACGCGGTTGCGTGGAGTAGACTGCCCACACTGGGATAGGATAATAATACCATGGATAAACCACAGAAGCAAGGGTTTTTCTACACAAAAAACCAAGAATTTTTTAGACATTCTACATAAAACATTAAAAAAGCACCCGCTCCGTCCGGAAACCGGGTACTTTTTATATTGGGTTATTCTCCGAATCTTTCCGCCGCGGTTTTCAGCATTTCCCGGATGGGAAGCCGGTAGGGGCAGCGATCCTCGCAGGCACCGCAGCCCATGCAGGCAGAGGCTTTTACGGGCAGTGCGGCGTAACGACCCTTCGCCCAGTCCTCCAGACCATAACGGGACAAATATCCTTCAAAGAGGAATACCCCGGAAATATTGATCCCGGCGGCGCAGGGCTGGCAATAGTTGCAGCGGCGGCAGAAATTGGTTCCCAAGGCACTGCGGATCTCGTTGATCTCGGCTTTTTCCTCATAGGTCAGGGGTGTGGGATCATCACAGGCGGCGATGTTTTCCAAAACCTCCTTTTCCTCTGCCATGCCGGGAATGACTACGGTAACGGCATCCTTGGCGCAGATATAGCGCATGGCAAGTCTGCCGTTTTCAATGGCGCCGCCGGCAAGGGGCTTCATGGCAATAAAGCCGATGTTCTTTTCCCGGCATTTTTCCATAAGATGTTCCCCCTGATTTTCCACGATGTTGTAGGGGAACATGATCGTCTCCACCCATGGCAGCTCCAGAGCCTTCTCAAAAACATCCAGAGCATGGGTGGTAATGCCGATGTGACCGATTTTTCCTGCCTGTTTCGCTTCCAAAAGAGCCTGCAAAGCACCACCGGGAGCGCAGACTGTGTCGAGCTGCCCCATGGTGGGGTTATGCACCTGATAAAGCTCAATGTGATCGGTGCGGAGGTTTTTCAGGCTGATGTCAATGTCCTTTGCCATGCCGGAATGATCTCTTGCCATACTCTTGGTAGCAAGAATGAAATGCTCCCGGATACCTTCCAAAGCGTAGCCTAAAAATTCCTCACTGACGGTGTAGCCCCGGGCGGTGTCGATATAGTTGACCCCGGCGTTTTTCAAAAGCTCCATGAGTTTTTTCGTGCCTTCCCTGTCAATGCGCTGAATGGGAATACCTCCAAAGCCCATGCGGGAGATCTTAAGCCCGGTTTTTCCTAAAATTCTGTATTCCATATATATGTCTCCTTATTTTCCCAATTCTTTGTTTCTATTGTATGTGGCGATCACAGCGTTCATGGCGGCGGCACGGAAGCCCCCCTGCTCCAGGGCTCTCACCCCGGCGATGGTGCTTCCTCCGGGAGAGCATACGGCATCCTTCAATTCTCCCGGATGCTTTCCTGTGGCAAGGAGCATTTCGCCTGCCCCAATAACCGTAGCGGCGGCGTATTCCATTGCCTTGGCTCTGGGGATTCCGCAAGCTACAGCTCCGTCTGCCAGAGCCTCCATAAACATATACACATAAGCCGGGCCGCTGCCGGAGATGGCACTGCCCGCGTCCATAAGCCGCTCCTCCAGCGCGTCCAGCCGCCCGGCAAAGCGCATATCCCGCAAAAAGTCTTCCAGCATATCCCCGGTGACCAGACCGTTACAGCAATACTGGATCAACCCTTTCCCGATAGAAACCGGGGTGTTGGGCATAATGCGAATAACAGGCAGCTTTACCCCGGCAAATTCCTCGATCTGCCCGGTTTCCAGCCCAGCCGCCATGGTGATGAGAAGGGGCTTTTTGTCAGCTAAAATGGGTCGCAGGGGCAAAAGCACAGCCTTCATCATGTGGGGCTTTACGCCTAAGAATACGCGGTCACAGCTTTGGGCGATTTCCTGAGCGGTCAGGTATTGGCAGGAGAGTTGTTCAGCCAGCTCTTTGCCCCTGCCTGAGCGGTCCGTGACAGCAAAATCCTTGCAGGCTTTGGACAGAGCCACAGCCAGCGCGCCGCCCATATTGCCGCAGCCGATAAATCCATATTTCATGGGATCACTCCTGTTTTTATAAGGTGATACTATTATACAGATTTCCGGGGATGAAATAAAGAGGGAAAATGTAAAAGCCAAAAAGAAGTTGACTTGTGTGTGATCGTGGGCTATAATTTGATTGAAAAGTGTGTATTTCCAACTTATATAATGATTGAAATGTGTGAAAATTGATATGCTTATTTTGTGCGTTTGTGGGGGATGGTTATGCTTTACCGGAAGATACAGAATGTAATTGAGCGGCATCTTACAGCAGATTCCAATAAGATACTGATTATTGATGGCGCAAGGCAGATCGGCAAGACCTTTATTATCCGTCATGTAGGGGAAAAGCTGTTTGAAAATTATATTGAGATCAACCTTTTGGAGGATTCCCTTCAGGAACGCTTGTTTGAAAAAACCAAAACGGTGGATGACTTTTATTTACAGCTCAGTATGGTCGCCGGGGATAAAATGAAGCAAAAGAAAAATACGCTGGTTTTTTTGGACGAGATTCAGGCGTATCCTCATTTGCTGACACTTTTGAAATTTCTGAAACAGGATGATAAATTCACATACATTGCCAGCGGTTCTTTGCTGGGTGTGACCCTGGCAAAAACCACTTCTATTCCCATGGGCAGCATTGAAGTGAGACATATGTACCCCATGGATTTTGAAGAATTTTTGCTTGCCAATGGATTTGGCTCGTTTGCCATTGCGGCAATGTATCAAAAATTCTGTGCCCTGGAAAGTCTGGATGAACAGGCTCACAACAAGGTCATGGATTTGTTCAAAAAGTATTTGCTGGTGGGCGGACTGCCTGATGCCGTCAACAGTTATCTAAAGAATAAAAATATTGTATATGTCCGAAACATTCAAAGGGAGATCCACGAATATTACGCCATGGATGCGGCGAAATATGACAGGGAAAACCGTCTGAAAATCCGGAAAATATTTGATATGATACCCTCCAATCTGGAGAGTAAAAAGAAACGGGTAGTGGTACAAAACATTGAGAATATCCGGGGAAAGCATTTTGCTGACTATCAGGATGAATTTGACTATCTGATCAACGCCGGTATCGCTCTGGAAGTCCGGGCAATATCCACGCCGGTATTTCCTTTGATCGAATCCAGCGGGAAAAACCTTCTGAAATTATATCTGAATGATGTAGGCATCCTGACCGGAATCCTTTATAAACACAATATCAGGGCAGTTCTGGATGATGTGAAGGGGATCAATTTGGGAGCGGTATATGAATCGGTGGTTGCCTCTGAATTGCTGGCCCATGGCTTTAAGCTGTTTTATTACGATAATCGGAGCAAGGGCGAGGTGGATTATCTGATTGATGATTATGAAAGCCTGTCAGCGGTTCCCCTTGAGGTAAAATCCGGGAAGGATTACAGAGTCCATAGTGCCTTGGATCATTTTCTGTCTAACGAAGATTACCATATTGCAAAGGGCTATGTTCTGTCCAATGAGCGTGAGGTAATACAGGAAGGAAAACTTATTTACATTCCGATCTATTATATCATGTTTTTTGGATATGAGGACAAGATATAAAGCGCAAAAAAGACAGGCACACGGGATCGACCCATGTACCTGTCTTTTATTTCGCTTTTACGCAAAGCCCAAAGGTGTTTTGACCTTCTTTTTGCGGCTGGTGGCTTCCATGGCATCAACTGCCGCCCGGAAATCCTCTCCGGTGATGCAAAGATCCTTCAGCTCCGTATCCGAGCAGCGCATGGCGGCTTTGCCCCATACTCTTTCGTAAAGATTCCGCACGAACCGGGCGTTGCCGAAGTCCGATGCTCCGATAACCGCTTCGGGGAGATTAGTGAAGTAATCATAAGAAGCATCCACCAGAGAATCGTCGCAGGTGAATTCCTCCCGCACCATATGCAGGAAGATCTCATGGAGGGTCACGGCATCATAGTTGGGGAAGGTGATGCGGTAGGGCACACGGCTCTCCATGCCGGAGTTTGCCCGCATGAGGGTGTCCATGTCAGCGGTATAGCCGGCGAGAATGACTACCATATCATCTCTGTGGTTTTCCATTTCCGCAATGAGGGTATCAATGGCTTCTCTGCCGTAGTCATTGGAGGAAAAGTCCCCCCGGAACAGAGAGTAGGCTTCGTCGATGAACAACACCGACCCATAGGCTTCCTGACAAATGGCAGTGGTTTTGATGGCGGTTTCGCCTACATAGCGGCCGCACAGATCTCTGCCATGATGCTCGTAGAAATTGCCGATGCGCAAAATGCCCTTTTCCTTCAGGAGCTTGCCCAGGATCCGGGCTACGGTGGTCTTGCCTGTACCCGCGGAGCCTAAGAAGCACATATGCATACAGGGCTGTTTGCCGCCGCCGGCTCTGGAAAGCTGGATCTGATTGACCAATTCCAGAATTTGCTGCTTTACGCTGTCCATACCCACCAGAGCTTCCAGTTCCTCCAAAGCATCGCAGCCATCCTCCTTGTCGGGGATCCAGTCCGCAAGCATTTCCGGCAAAATGGAGCTGTGGAACTTTCCGGTGGAAACATAGTATTCCTCTGCCCGGCGGATCATGGCGTTGGTGATCTTGCGGACGGTATGGATACCATAGAAGAAACCGTCCCGCTTTTCGTCGGTGATCTTTCGGTCAAAGTAAGGCCATGCGGCTTCCTCAATGGAGAAGCAATATTCCTCCAGCATACC
>JAZNYB010000085.1:0-2333 GCA_045594185.1 Faecousia sp.
AAAACACCGTGGATGCCGTGGCCGCTTCCCTGATTTTGGAAGGGTATCTGGCGTTCCGGCGGTAACGGAGAGAAGGGAGTCAGCCGGAGGAACAGGCAGCTCCGCTCTCCCAAGGGTTCGGAGAAAAATACACCGGCAAACTAAAATCCTCCACACACAAAACAGAAAGGGGTATTCCTATGGGTTATATCTTTGTGGTCATCCTGTCCTATCTTCTGGGTTCATCCAACATGGCGTATTATCTCAGCCGGCTCACAGGCAAGGACATAAAGGGGAAGGGCAGCCGAAATTTGGGGACTTCCAATGCCGTCATCGTCATAGGCTGGCGTTGGGGCATTGTGGTGGGCATCCACGACATCGGAAAAGCCGTGGTTTCCATTCTTCTGGCAAGGCTGTTTTTCCCTGACCTGCCGCTCATTGGGGCTGTTGCCGGTGTGAGCTGTGTTTTGGGACACATTTTCCCCTTCTATCTCCGCTTTCAGGGTGGAAAGGGCTTTGCGCCATACATCGGAATGACCTTGATGCTGAACTGGAAACTGGCACTGGCAGTCCTTGCCGCGGTGGTTATCATTACGGTGGTGACGGATTATCTGGTTTTAGGCACTGCCGCCACGGTACTGACCGTGCCTGTTTATCTGGGTCTGTCTCAAAAAAGCCCCCTTTTGGCAGTGATCCTGCTTGCGGCTTCTGTTGTGATATTGTATAAGCACAGAGAAAATTACCTGCGCATCTGGAAGGGCACAGAGATCGGGCTGCGAAAAACCTTAAAAAAGAATACATAAAGATCAAGACCGCCCCCGAAACACTTCGGGAGCGGTTTTGCGTTTTCCTTTATTCCCTTCTCAGGGCATCTATGGGGTTCAGCTTTGCGGCTTTCACCGCGGGAAGCAGACCGAAAAGCACGCCGATCAAGGTAGAAAAGCCCACCGCGACCACCGTAGCGGGAATGCTTACCTGCACCGGGACACCGTTGAGCCGGGACACCAGCTCAGCCAGTCCGATACCACAGGCGACTCCAAACACGCCCCCCAGACAGGTCAGAACGGAGGCTTCCGTTAAGAACTGCCCTAAAATTCTCCGTTTCTTCGCACCCAGAGCCTTTTTCAGACCGATTTCTGAGGTGCGCTCCGTGACGGATACCAGCATAATATTCATAACGCCGATGCCGCCCACCAAAAGAGAGATGCTGGCGATCCACAAAAGCTGCTGATTGGCGGCGTTGCTCATTTCCTGAAGCTGCTGCGCCTGCTCCAAAAGATCCTCGCTGCGGTAGGAAAATTCGGACACTTCTTCGCCCTGCCCTTCCTCACCCATTACCTGACCCCCCCGGATCTGACTGGCGGTGAGCACATCCGCAACCGCTTTTCCGGCTCTTGTCATATAATCGGTACTGACCGCCTTTACCGCAACGCTTTGGGGCTCGTCAAACTGGTATACCACCGGCCATGTGCTGTCCGGCATAAAGAGGCTGCCCCCGGAAACATCCGCGTACAAATAATAATCCTGCAAGCTCTGAATGTTTGGTGTAAAGGTTGAGGCACTTCCCACCACACCGATCACGGTAAAAGTCTCTCCCCGCAGCTCCAAAACCTGTCCCACAGGCTCCTCGCTGCCAAACAGACTGTCTGCCGCCTTTTTGTCCACCAGCAACACCTTCCGGTGATTCTTATAATCCGCATCCATAAAGGCTCGCCCTTCCAGAAGCTGATACCCCTCCACAGAGAGATACGCCTTATCAATGCCGTAGATGCTGCCGGTAAACTGGGTATTTTCAAAATAACATTCCCCATAATTATCCTGCCGGGCACGGAAGAAAGAAACCGCCTCCACCCCCTCCAGGGCTTCCAGCTCGCTTCTTTTCACCTCCGGGATCACACTGACCCCCTGAGGGATGCCATTCCAAGCCATATCATAGGGATAATTGGACTGATAAAGCTGAACATTGACCACATTGTTTCCCGCACCGATGAGATTTTGCTTGATCTGCTCATTGGTTCCCTTAATGGTGGAGACAATGGTGATGATGGAGGCGATGCCGATGATGATACCCAGCATGGTGAGAATGCTGCGCATTTTATGGCTCCAGATGCCCTGGAACGCCAAACGGATATTTTCCATGTATGCCACCTCCTTAAGAATAAAGATCTTCCCAGGTGCCTTCCCGGGTAGGAGCTCCGTTTTGGACATCCTTGCCGTAGGGGAAGGCAAGGTAGTCGTCGGCGGTAAGGCCGCCGCGGACTTCTGTATAGCTGCCCCACAGATCACGGCCTACCTGGATGAACCGCTTTTCCAAAAGACCCGCAGCATCCCGCACATAGACATAGCTGGATGCA
>JAZNYB010000086.1:0-23994 GCA_045594185.1 Faecousia sp.
ATTGTAGCACAGCTTTTTTCTTCCCGCAATCCCCCTTTTTCCAGCTATAACAGGAACAGCGTGCCGGGAGGAGAAACCCGACACGCTGCCTGAAAGGGGAAAGAGAGGAGAAATAGTCAAAATTTAACGATTCCGTCAGCGATCGCCTGTTGGCAGTACCGAAGGATTGCCCTTCTGGTGATCAGCCCGATAAAGGCGTTTTTATCGTCCACAACAGGGACAAAATTCTGTTCACTGGCTCTGGTGATCAGATCCAGCATGGTTGCGGTCACATGGACAGGGACATTATCTCTGCGGTGAGCGATCTCCATGATGCGGTGTTCTTCTGTCTGCCGCAGATCCATGCCGCACAGATTCTTCACTGCCCACAGCATATCGCCCTCCTGCAAGGTTCCGCAATATTCTCCCTTTTTGTTCAGGATGGGCAGAGACGCGAAGCCGCTGTTCTCCATCCGCTCCAACGCCTGGCGCAATGTACACTCATCGTCCAGATAGGCGCACATACTCTTAGGTGTCAGAAAAAACAGGATATTCAATAAACTCGCTCCTTACTTGAACCGGACACTGCCGGAGCTTCTGTAACCCCATTATAACACATTCTTTCGGGAAATGCCATGGATAAAATTATGAATTTTTTATACCCACTATAAAAAATATTCCCTTGTTTTTGTGCAATAAGACCAAATATACAATTGCCGGAGGGGATGGAGAGGGACATCAACCGAAAATATGAAATCCCCCCAAGCCGAAGCCTGGGGGGAACGCTATGGAGTTAATCAATCAGGATTTTGCAAATCAATTTTTCACCAGCAGGCACATATATTCATCAGACTCGTACATCCATGTATCGTAGTTGTACTGACCGTTGCCAACGATATCCAGATTGGTGATGATCAGGCTGTCGGTACTCATGGTGATGAGCTGACGGAAGGTGCCGTTGCTGGTAAGCAGCAGACACACATTGCCGGTGGCAGAGTCGTAGTCCATGTACTGACCGTGATCCGCGCTGCCGTAGATGGACTGAGACTGCAGGGAGATCAGCTCGGTGGAAACGCCGGTGGTCAGATCCACGGTGCTGATGTAGTCGTCGAAGGGACAGTAGATATATACTGTGCCGTCGTCGCTTACGGTCATGCCCCGGACATTGTCCCGGGTGGTGATGGAGCAGACCTCTGTCAGTTCACCGGTTTCCATGTTGACACTGTAGATCTTGCTCATGCCGGTAAGATCGTAGTAGATCCATTCCGCATACTCCTCGTCATAATCAGCCTCAACGGTGGCACCCAGAACCAGAAGCTCCTGAGCGGCGGGGTTATAAGCCACATCCCGAATCTGGAAGATCCAGTTGTTTTCGGGATTCATGGTCAGGTCGATGATGCCTTCCCCGATGACGGTGCGGTTGAAGCTGTCGTCAGCGGAGAAGAAGCTGCCGTTTTCGTCATAACCATAGATGGTGTTTCCAACATAGTCAGCGGCCAGCACGGCTGCGTCGCCCTCGGCATCGGTTCCTACCTGACTGTAGCTGGTGACATCGCCGCGCTCCAGCTTTGTCCAGCCGGAGACGGTGTTGTTGTAGACGATGTAGCCTGCATCCTCACTGAGAACGGTAACTTCACAGGAAGCGGAAGCGGTTTGCTCGTTCCATGTGGCGGTGACGGTAACAGTGGCACTGCCCGGATTCACGCCGGCAATATTACCGTTTTCATCTACAGATACAACATCAGGGTTGGAGGAAGTCCATTCCAGACTGTAGCCTTCCAGTGTGACAGGCATCACGGTGGCAGTGATGGAAGCAGTCTCGCCCATGCCCAAAACCTTCCGGTCAGCATCCAGAACAATGCTGCGCAGGCTGGGTTCAGGCTCAGCGGGGTACTCATCGGCAAGGATGACCAGACCGCCCACCTGTGCGCCGGCGGTGCCGATGTTGCCAAGGTTGATGGCAGTTGCCCCATTGTCCACATCAATCAGGTGCAGACCGCCCTCGATGTTGCTGTAATAGCTCTCACGGAACAAAGCTGTCCAGTACAGGTTTCCGGTGTCGTGGTCGAAGGTCATGGAGGACAGGAGGTTGCTCTTGACCCCGGTATCACCGAAGAAGTCACAGGTGCCTTCCTCCACATTCAGAGTGTACAGATAAGCGTTGCCGAATACCTCAGTCCATGTCATCCAGTCCATTTCGGAGGTGCTGGTAGCCATGGCGTACAGGGTGCCGTCGGGGGCTGCGGCAATGCTCATCATGAACTGGTCGAAGGTCATGCAGGGAATCAGCGCGCCGGTCTTCATGTTCACAATGAACAGGTCGGAGGCACTGTCGCTGGGACCTGCCACGGCATACATGGTGCCGGTGGTGTAATCATAGGTCATGTCGTAAACGAAGTAGTTGAAGTCCTCGCTCAGCTCAATGTCCTCGATAATGTCGAAGGTCTTGGCATCCAGAATGAAGAAGTGCCATCTGCCGGTCCAGTCGTCAGCATTGAAACCATAGGCATAGATCTTGCCGTCGTGGTATTCTTCGGAATACATGGTGTACATGGTGGAGTTGATGGGTTCGGGATTGTTGGGATCACTGTCGGAGATGGATACCCAATAATTCATGCCGTAGGTGGCGAAATCGGTCAGGACAAAGCCGTACATATTGTCGGCGGAAGCCATGACATTGGCGGTGAAGCTCAGCTCGAAGGTGTTCTCGCCGTCAACCAGAACGCCGGTGATTTCAACAGTGCCCACGGAAACGCCGGTGATCTTTCCGTCTTCGCCAACGGTGGCGATGGCAGGATCAGCGGAAGTCCAGGTGATGGACTGGTTGGTGGCGTTCAGGGGGAATACGGAGACACTGGGATACTTATACGCACCGACCATAACGGTAATATCCTCAGCGTAAGCATCGGCAACCGCCACATAGGGCAGCTCCTCAATTTCCTCGGGGATCGTGAACAGACCGGTGAACTCGAAGGTGCCGCTGCCGGTGGGATCGCCCAGATAGAGCACATCGCCGGTAGCAGGATCCATCCAAACGATGGTGGAATACTCAGCATAAGCCCAGATGATGACATCGTTGTTGTGGTCATAGCACATGGACTGCTGATAGTACAGCTCGCTGACACCGGGGATCACGGGAACTTCCTCAATGCCATAATCCGTTACATTCAGGGCAGACAGGGTGCCGTCATAGCAGCAGCCGTAAAGCTGACCATCCGTGGAGCAGGCAAGAGTCAGGTAAGCGTTGTAGATCATACCCAGAGAGATGAGCTGACCATTGGTCATGTTCACATAGCAGATCTCGCTGACATAGTTGTTGGAATCCAGAGTCAAAGCATACATGAAGCCGGTGGAGTAATCGTATGCCATATCCATAACGGTATAGCCGCTCATGGGAGTGCCCATGGGACTACATTCGCCGGTTTCCGGACTGTAGCGGTAAAGCTGACCACCGTCGGCATAGCCGTAGATGTAGCCGTCGTGACCGTTGTAGTCAGCGGCGAGGAAGTCCACGGGGGAATCGGCAAGGCTGGTGTAGCCTGCGGAGATGTTGCCCACATCGAAAGACACCCAGTCCTGCATGGTGGCGCCGGCACTGTAGTAATTGTAAGCGTAAACGGTGCCTCTCAGCTCTACCACACGGACATCAACGGTGGCTGTCAGCTCGCCGCAGGAAGCGGTGATGACGGTATTGCCCTCCGCAACGCCGGTGATAACGCCGGTTTCACTGACGGTGGCAATGGATTCATCCCCGGAGCTCCAGGTGATCTCGCCCAGCTTGGCGTTCCAGGGATTGGGACGGACGGAGGATTGGGTGCTGCTGCCGACGACCAGAAGCACATCGTTTTCGGGAATGGTCAGACCGGTAAGGGCAGAAGCGGGGATGTGATAGCCGCCGGTGATCTCCTTGTACATCCGCAGGAGGATGGTGGCAAACTGACCACGGGTGGCGTTTGCCTTGGGAGCAAGGAGGGTTTCGGTCATGCCGGCAACCAGACCTTCGCCTACAGCCCACTTCATAGCGGGTACGGCGTAACCGGAAACGGTATCAGCATCGGCAAAGGCAGCCAGAGAATCAAACTTGACGGTGGTGTCATAGCCCTGAAGCTGTACATAGCGGTACAGGAAGGTGACCATTTGCTCACGGGTGACATCCACGCCGGGGGCAAAGCTGGTGTCGCTCATGCCGCTGGTAATGCCGTTTTCCACAGCCCATGCAACGGCTTCGGCATAGTACGCGTCAGCGGGAACATCAGCGAACTTATCGCAGGGGGCAGTCTCAGGCTCTCCTGCCATGCGGTGCAGAATGGTGACCAGCATACCACGGGTCAGGTTCTTTCCGGGGGAGAACAGGGTGGCACCGGTGCCGTTCATATAACCGTTGGCAACCACATAGTCCACGCCCTCGTGATACCAGCCGTCAGCTTCGATATCCTCGAACTTGGCGGAGGGACATTCGCTTCCGTCGCAGGAATAGTCCGCAATGGAATCTTCAATGGTCAGAAGTCCGCAGAATTCTTCCTGGTTGGAGAAGGCGGCAGAGGTGTAGGTCAGAGCCTGGGTGTCAATGGTAAACAGACAGGTTGCGCCGGTGTAGCTGCAATATGCCCAGTAGATGCGCTGGTCGGCGGAGCTGTAAGTCATGGACTGGCTGTAGTAAGGCATAGCGTTCTTGTCGTCGGCGGTGACGAAGGTGATCTGATTGCCTTCTTCGTCGGTGACGGGAACCAGAGCCCAGTTTTCATCCAGAGTCCAGAAGCCGCTGTTGTACTGCTTGACGCACCAGAACTTGCCGTTGTCGTCAATGGTGAAAGCCCAGGGGCAGTCATAGCTGCTTGAGTAGCTGGTCACAGTCTCCATCTCACCGGTAATCAGGTCGATGGTTACAAGGTTGATGTCATAGTCCAGCTTGGTTACGGCGTACATGGTGTTTGTGGTCTTGTCAAAGGCCATATCCAGAACGCCAACGCCCAGATTGCAGATCTCCATGCGGGTCCAGAGTCCCGGAACCATGACCAGGAAGTTGTAGCCCGCGTCTACGGCGAATACATAGCCACCGGCGTATTCCGCAGCGGTCAGAGCATAGTATTCCATGTAGTCGGAGGTCTGAGGAGTAACGGTCAGATCCTCAGTGTCGATGGTGACCCAGCCATAGAGGGTATCATCGGAATAGGATTCGTCATGGATGCGGTAGCCGTACAGAGCATCGGTATCCACGGCGGGGAGGTTGTCATCCAAAGTGTAGGACAGAGCATAGGCTCTCTCATTCGCGCCGTAGTCGCAGAGAATGAGCTGCAGCTCTGTGCCCATGCCGGTGACATCCATGGTCAGGCTGTAGGTGCCGTCACCGTTTTCAGTCAGCTCGGTCCAGAAATTGTAGATTCTGGTGCCGGTGGCGTTGAGAAGGTATACGGCGGTGGGGTCAACATTGTCGGAGAAGGTGACGGTGATGTAATTGCCGTCAGCGGTGGCAGTCTCCTGAATATCAAGAAGGGTGGGAGCTTCCGTATCCAGAGTCAGGGGAATGGTGAAGCTGTCACCTTCGGGGTTCTGGCTGTGGCGGTCATAATCCTGCACAGCGGAGACAGTCAGGGTCAGCTTGGTGTTGTTGGGCAGGGGCTTTCCTTCCGCGTCGGTGAAGTCATAGAAGGAAGTGTTGTACCAGGAATAGATGGCAGGCACGATCTGACCATAGCTGGACAGATACATGGTCTTGGGAACATATTCCAGAACGCTGGAATCATAAATTTCCCCGGTTTCGGCATCGGCATAGGTGACGGTAACTGCCTTGGCGTTGCGCATGAGGGAGATGTACATCTCAGCCACATCGTCCAAAAGACCGTCCGCGTTATTGGAGATGACGAAATGCTCGGGATCCATGTCGGCAGGATCGCCGGTGTAGGGATTCAGACCGATGACCCAGTCAGAGCCGCCCAGGTCAGTCCACAGGGTGTGCCAGTATTCGGCACCGGTGGGTTCCACACCGTCATACCAGAAGCTCTCATCATACCAGAAAGCGGTATCCATAATGGGAGCGTCTGTCCAGTCGCCATAGAAGCCCATATAAGGCAGGCTCAGATCCACGCCGTTTTCATTTTCTGCATAGATGAAGCCCTCCACATAACCGCCGTTGGCATAGTTCTCGTCCAGCCATGCCTTGCTTTCAGCGGAAAGGGTGACGGTAACATTCACACGGACAACTCTGCCGGGCTTTACGGTAACGCTGTCCTTACTGAAGGAAATTTCGCCGGAAAGCTCCCGGTCGTAGCCAGCCATATACAGCTCTCCGTCATATTCTACCGCATCCTCGGTGAGGATGGAGCCGGAGAGGGTATAGGTCTGAGCGGAGTCGGAAATGTTGTGAATATCGAAGGAGAAGCTGTAAACACCATCCTTGTTGGGATCATCGTACAGCTCCACCTTGGGGCGGTCACCGGAAACCGTCAGGTAGCCTTCCGTGGTCACCGCGCCGTAAGCATCTACCAGACCGGCGCCCTGCTGACGGGGAGAAGCCTCCACGGAGGACAGATTGCTGATAATGGGCTGAGCGGTACTCATGAGAATGAAGTTGGCGATCTCGTGGTACTCACCGTCGGTCAGGTTGGGGAACGTCTCGTGGAGGTATTCCAGCAGCAGAGCGGAAACACCTGCCACCTGAGGAGCGGACATGGAGGTGCCGGACATAACCTCATACAGACCTTCGTCGGCGGTGGAAAGCACATTGCCGCCAATGCCGGTGAGGTCGGGAACGAGGCGCAGGTCGGGGGTAGTGCCCCATGAGCTGAACGCGCTCATCTGACCGCCGTCTTCCGAGGGAACTACGCCCTCGCCCAGAGTAACGGACTTCTCTGCGGCATTGGCAAGCATCTCGCCGGCAGCCATGGTTACGGAGCAGGCGGGAACCATGCCGGAGACACCCTCGGGGAGGTTGCCGTCATCGTCAGCCATCTGCATTCCGATGGTGCCGGGCTCGTTGTTGTAAACGATCAGACCGATGGCGCCGTTTGTTTCCGCGTTGGCGAGCTTTTCACCAAAGGTAATGGTGCCACGGGAGACAACAGCGATTTTTCCGCTTACATCCAAACCGGTGTAATCCGCGGCTTCGCCCAGACCGGGAACCATCACATATTCCAAAGGCTCGGTGCCCAGCTCGGCAAAGGCGGCATACAGACCGATGGCATCGCTGTAGGCGAAATCGGTGCCGTTTACCGTCAAATAGGTGGTGAACAGACCGAAGTTATCCGCGCTGGCGATGGAGGTGGCGTTGGCAAAGGTGGAGGGGGAAGAAACGGTGGAGTTATCGGGATCACAGGTCTTGTTCAGGTCATAGCCCCAGCTGTTGGCGTAGGAGCTTGTGCCTTCGTTGCCGGCGGAAATGGTGACAACTACATCATAATTCTTGATACGCTCATAGATGGCATCCATTTCGGGATCCACGGAGGTAAAGCCACGGGCAGAGCCCAGAGACAGGTTCACCACATCGCAGTCCAGAACCAGAGCATCCTCCAGAGCGGCAACGATATCGTCATTATACGCGCCGCCGCCCGCACCAAAGACCTTCATGACCACCAGCTGCGCATCGGGAGCCATACCTACGACGGAAGTATCCTCAATGGCATTGGCGGCGGCGATACCGGCCACATGGGTGCCATGGTAGCCCTGATAGTCGCTGCTGTGGTCAGCGGTCAGGCTGGCATCCACATAGTTAAAGGCAAAAGGAACCTTCTCGCCGCGGTAGAGCTGATCTGCCTTCATGCCGGGCTTGATCTCGGCGGCATTGAGACGATCCAGAACGGCTGCCACATCATCGACAGTGAGAGAATTTTCGTTGGTTTCGGGAGCATCCACAAAGGAGGGATGATCCAGATCCAGACCGGTGTCGATGACGGCGATGGTCATGCCGGTACCGGTATAGCCCAGCTCATTTCTCACATCCGTAACGCCTGTGCCGTCACCACTGGGAGCGGTGAAAGGAATGGCGGCACCGTTTTCCGTGGTGCAGGGCTCATACTGGGGCACCAGGAACACGGATTTGACACCTTCCAGCTTCGCAATGGCTTCCAGATCGCTGAAGGCTGTGCGAACGGAAATGGCGTTGGTGAGGTAAGTAAACTGATAGCGGACATTGAGCTTTTCGCCGCCCAGAACCTTCTTTTCGATCTGGGCGATCAGCTTGTCCTGCGCGCTGACCAGACGGTTGGTATCAGCTTCGGGAACACTGTTGATTTTGCTGTAGCTTTCGATGAGGGGCTTTTCCTCCATGACGATGAAGGCTGCCACGATCTCGTCGTCAGCATACAGATCGGCTGCCTGCCGCAGCTCCTTCAGGCATTCCTTTTCGCCGGCGAGCAGGTTGACCGTGTGATCATTCTCCTTCTCGGCGGCATTCCAGGAGCCGTTGGGGGCTGCCGCGTTGTTCTCAGTGTCACGCCGGGTGGTGACTCCGGTCTTTTCGCCCTGAGAGACAAGCAAGCCCTGACTTTGTCCTGCTTCTTTGTTGGGTGCATAGGCATTGTCGGAAGCTCTGCCAATGGCGTTGGCGGCAGGAGCCAGTACCGAAACGATCATGCACAGAGCCAGAAGACAGGACAGTAGTTTCTTGTACTTCATATAGTGTATCCTCCTTATTCAATGTTGTTTCCCCGGGAACACAGCCTCCCCACGGAAACAATGGGAAGGCGTTACAGCCAATTGCCGGGTCTTTTCGGGGACGAGCCGATGAAGACTTCCGCAGCGGACTATAGTCATGTCCAGTATAACCCTCAGGCAAGGGAATGTCAAAGGAAATATTGCAAAAATATACATAATTTAGAAAACTTTTGGCACGGTATTATGAGAAAGAAATAATTTGAAAAAATTTCAGGAAAAGCTGGATTTTAGAAACTGTTTTTGCTATAATAACTTCATTGGACTTTTGAAAAAGGGAACGGGATACTTTGACGCCTTCTTCCTTTTGAGTTGAAATGGTAAAATATACAGTATAAGCTTATAATTATACAATCTTTTGAAAAGGGGATGCCGTAAATGCTTTGGACGGTCTATATTCTCCGGTGTCGGGACGGATCTTTGTATACCGGCATCACCAATGATTTTGCCCGGCGGCTTGCTGCCCACAACGCGGGTCTTGGGGCGAAGTATACCAGAGGTCGTACGCCTGCGCAGCCGGTATACCGGGAGCATTGCGGGGATAAGTCCACGGCTCTGCGCAGGGAACTGGAGATCAAAAGGCTGACCCGGGAGAAAAAGCTGGAGCTTTGCCGGCAATACGCGGATTCCGGGTGTGAGCCTGTTATGTATGAGGAAAAACTGGCAGAAATGGAATAAACCGCCTTCTCACCGGGCAGAATGTCCGTAAGGAGGCGGTTTTTCTATGGTTAAGGGAACATCCAGACAGGTGATCGTAGTACCCTCGCCCGATCCCAATTTGTTTGAGCAGGCGATTTTTATTTTGCGGCAGGATGCCTTGGGAAAAAGCGGCGTTTCCGACAGGGAAGTGCTGCGGCAGGCTCGTCAGGCGGCAGGGGCGTACCTTCCTCAGGGCAAACGGCGCAGGAGATTGAAAGGCCCCGCCTGGGGGGTGCTGGGGGCTGCCGCTATGGGCTTTCTGTGGCTGATGACGGCTGTTTTCTGATTGCCCACAGGGAGAGATAAATTCCGATTTATCGAACAGGCTGCACCACCCTCCGTAGGGATGTCCGCCCCTACGAAACCGGGGGTAATTGACAACTGCTTGCCAAACCAAAATTTGTATTTATCCGAAGAAAAAGCACCCCGACGAAAACGAGGTGCTTTTCCTTGTGCATAAAACAAATAAAAGAGAGAGGTAGGTGGTAGTCCAAAATGGAGGACATACAAGGGATGCGGCTCACGGCTTCCGTATCACCTTGTGCCTACATGGTACAATATACATTTGAACGGATTATGAACAAAAAGAAAACAAATGGAATCGGAATTATGAATTTTATTCAGCGGATGCCCTGTAACTCCTCTGGCAGCTCCACATCCTCCGGGGTCAGCCCGGGAAGCTCCTGCCACTGGGGGTCTGTTTCAGATTCCTTTTTTCTCACAGGAGCGGCGGAAAGGAACAGACAGCTCAAAGGGATATTGCGCTCCCGGGAAGCAGTATTTTCAGGCAGATGATGGGGGACATAGTGAAACCGATCCAGAAACCCTTCCGCACCGGGCTTTTGGGACTGTCCGTTTTCCTGGGGAAGGTCAGTGGAATTTTCCGGGGAAGTGGCAGAAGGAAACCGGATGATCGTACCGGGAAGCCCGGAGGAAGTGCCGCTTTCCTCGTCCCAGTAGAATACATATTCCTCCTGAGAATCAAAGAGACTGCCGGTGTAGGGATTGCCGGAAAAATCGGTCTGAGAATCGCCGTAGCGCATCCAGTATTTCATTTGGGCGTTGCGCCCCCGCTTGGCGGCTGAGGTTTCCATCCCGGCAGGTCTTTCATAGTAGATACACCAGGCGTAGGCGGCATCATAAGCACCTTGGGCGGTGTTGGGAACATTCAGGAGCTTGGCGTATGTACCGGGATATTTGGTTTTCAGCTCATAGGCGAGGAAATTCAATTGTCCTTCCACAGTGGTATAGTCATAACCCCTGAGAAGGCAAAAGGATTTCAGATCCTGAAAGCGGCTGTTGTGCCACTGACACAGACCGTAGCTGGTGCCGTTGTCGCCCCAAAGGGTGGGACGGAAGCTGGATTCCGCTTCAATATTGGCAAGAATCCCGCAGGCGGCAGCGGTGTTGAGCCCCATTTCCTCTGTGATATAGCGAAAGATCTGCCGTTCCACAGCCAGATTGGAGGCGTTTGCCCCGGAAATAAGCAGGGAAAAAAGCAGTACCGCTACCCCAAGACGAAATAGTAATTTTTGTTTCATATAGACCTCAGTTAAGATATAGCCCGGGCAGGGAATGGCTCTCTGCCGGAGCATGGAATGTAAACGAAAACCGGAGCGTTCCATGGAAGGGATATGCCGGTTTTTCCTGCATGGCGAGGGGGCTAACCCGATGCCCTCGCCATACGACTGTTAAATTATGGGTAATGCCGGGATCTCACCTGTTATTGCCCTGATTTATAGCTTGGGTCATAAATATCTGTCCCATTGAGGGCTGCCGTCTCTGCCTCAGCGTAGGAAGCATAGAACAGGCTCTCGTAGGGTTTGCCTTCCTTCCAAAGCTCCAGCACATCGCAAAGATAATGGGTCAGACTCCATGCGCCGTCCGCGGACATATGAAGATTATCGCAGTAATGGGTAGAATCGGGGAACAGATTGGTCTTGCCTACAAACAGGTTGAAATCAAACAGAGGAACGCCCCGCTCCTGACAGTATTGAGAAAGGAAGGCGTGGAAATCGTCCAGCCCCTGAGCTTTCAGGGTGGCGTTTTGGGAAATGGGGGTTACGATCATGATCACGGGAATGTTCCTGTCTTGGCACAGTTGGATCATTTTGTCCATGTATTTCACACACACCGGATCCAATTCCCCAAACATGGGTTCTGTGTGGTATCGCTCCGGAGCTACCGGGAAGCAGGGAACGGTATCCGCGCCATTGAAGCCCCGGGTGTCATATTTGTCCGTATTTCCCGTAAGCTTTCCTCCCTGAAGGAGGTGGGAGATGGTGTATGTGCCTTTGTACAGCGTGTCATAATAGACCCGGAAATATTCATCCAGACGGATATGCCGGAAGAAGTAGCTGGTGCGCTCCAAAATATTGTTATAACGCCCCAACTGGTAAATGTCTCCCTCCGGACCTTCTTCCGCACGGTTCCGGTTGAAGCTGTTGTAGGAGGAATCCAGAATCACCAGCTCCACCGGGTTTCTGTCCAGCTCTT
This sequence comes from Faecousia sp., assembly GCA_045594185.1. Classification (GTDB taxonomy): domain Bacteria; phylum Bacillota; class Clostridia; order Oscillospirales; family Oscillospiraceae; genus Faecousia. The sequence goes on from JAZNYB010000086.1 coordinate 11,821, forward strand.
TTTTCAGCAGCTCATAACGACCCTCCATGGTCATAAGGGAGGTGGACAGATTGTAGCTGGAGGTTCCCATGCGTTCATCCAGAACCGTGGGCATAATGGCACGGTAAGCATGGGAAGAACCGCAGATCAGGGTATCCAATGTGCCGGCAAAGGAATCCCGCACGGCTGCATCCTGAAAATGATAAATGTCACTTTGGAAATAAGGCTCCGTAATGGCAACAGTGAGAAGCAGGACACTTCCCAAAAACGCCAGAGCCTTCAGGAGCGTTCTTCTAAAATTGCGCATATAAGAAACCTCCCGTTTCCGTGGATAGTGGGATGCCAAAACAGGCGATCAAAAAGAACAAAAGCACAAAAAGCCCCAGCCGCACCAGGCGTGGATACCGGGCAAGCTGCTGCCGAACAGAGCCTTTTCTTTGCAGCAGGCTTACGGCAAACAGCACAGCCGTACCGCACACAAGGATCAAAAGGTGTTTGGTTTCTGTAATAGGGTACAAAATATGACCATCCACGCCACGCAGCTCCCAATTCATAAAGCAGTGCTTCCAGAAGCCCACGCCACGGGAAAAGCCCCCCACCTCGGGGAATACCTTTATCATGGTGACTACAAAGAAGGTCCTGAGCGTTACAAAAGCCCGCCAGGGGAAGGACTGCTGCCGGATACGCAGCTTGTCTTTTGTTTTTTCGTACAAAGGCTCCAGCCACAGTGACACAATGATAAACAGACCGTTGATGCCGCCCCAGACGATATAGCCCCAGTTTGCCCCGTGCCACAAGCCTGTGGTGAGCCATACCGCAACCAGAGCGAAGGAGGCGGCAAGGGTCTTTCCGAAGGCCGCGCCAAAGACCTTTGTGCCCCATTTGGTCAATCCTTTTGACAAGCGGGAGACGGCAATGGGATAGTAGATATAGGTCTTAAACCATGCGCCAAGGGTGATGTGCCACCGCCGCCAGTATTCTGCCACGGATTTGGAGAAATAGGGACGCTGGAAATTTTCCGCGAGACGAATGTCCAGCATTTCACACAGACCGCAGATGATGTCCATATACCCGGAAAAATCGGCGTAAATTTGCAGACTGTATAAAAACGCACCCAAAAGAACGGTGTTTCCGGGAAGGCTTTCGTAGTTGGCGAATATCTCGGAAACCATAAGGGCGGCAGTGTCCGCAATGACCATTTTCTTAAAGTAGCCCCACAGCATCCTTTGAAAACCGAAGGTAATATTGTGGTCAGAAAAAGTGTGCTGCCCGAAAAGCTGGGAGGAAAGCTGCTGATAGTCGCTGATGGGCCCTTGGGTCACCTGCGGGAAGAAGGAGGTAAACAGCAGCAGCTTTGGAAAATTCCTCTGGGCCTCGCATTTTTCCCAATACACATCCACCACATAGCCCATGGTCTGGAAGGTATAAAAGGAGATGCCCAGAGGGGTGATGAGATTCCACAGGGTCTTGATGCTTTGTCCCCCAAAAAGGAGGGTCAGCTCATTGACCTGCTCCAAGAGGAAGCCGGAATACTTAAACAGGCACAAAAGCCCAAAGTTCAAAAGCAGACAAGATGTCATCACCCATTTTCGACGGGTGGCGGTTTTTGCTTTCAGGGCTTTTTTGTCCTCTTTGCTTAAGGTGTCCTTGTTTGCCTTTATGTAGGCGCGGTTTTTCTCCCCAAGGGACTGCATCCAAAGCCCCGCTCCATAGGAAGACAGAGCGGTGACGAGGATATAAACGCAGTTTTCCAATCCTGCGGCGGCGTAAAAAACGCAGCTTGCCACCAAAAGGCAGACCCACTGGAGCTTTTTGGGGATCACATAGAACGCCACCACCAGCACCAGGGCAAACAGGAGAAACCGCTCGGATATGAGAGACATCTTCCCTTAGTCCTCCTGCTGAATGGTTTGGATCATGCGCCACATCGCCTGTGCGCTGTTAAAGTTTTCAGGAACCAGATATTTGGGGCTGATCTCAATGTCAAAGGCATCGGAAATTTCCGCCACCAGAGAGACGATGCTGAAAGAGTCCAGCACCTTGCCGTCAATGAGCCGAGACTCTGTTTCGTAGTCAATATCCGGGTTGATTTCTTCCAGAATTTCCAGTAATTCTTCCATGGTGATTCTCCTATATGAAAAAAGTTGTTTTGTGTATCTGCCAATGTTGGGGGAGCGGGCGTGATTTGCGCCCCAAATACATTCTGCCCCACAATGTATTATACCAGTCGTGTGTACACCTGTCAATTCCGGATTTTCAGCTTTCCCTTGGGTCGGATATTTTATAAACGCAAAACCTGAACGGAAATATTTTTACGAAAGGGCTTGCATTCCTTGGGAAGTTCTGCTATAATAATGCCACTTTGCGGGTATAGTTCATCGGTAGAATGCGACCTTCCCAAGGTTGAGAGGTGGGTTCGATTCCCATTACCCGCTCCAAAATGAAACAGCTCAAGAGTTAAATCTTGGGCTGTTTTTTATGTACTTTCAAAGGCGGCGCAGGCGAACGGCAGTGGATGATTCCCCCTCCACCATCCTCCTTAAAATCAGTGTGGCTTCCTCGTCCGGTCGGCAGGACAGGTGATAGACGGGCACTTGCGCTATGAGTTCCATGAGAAGCTCCGTTGCTTTGCTGACACTGCCTTCCTCCCACCTGCGCAGGTTTACTTCCGGCAGCAATTTCCGCAAACACCCCAAGGGGGGCAATGGCTCCAGCGTGTTTTCTTTCCCCTGAGACAGGCAGACCAATACGGAAACAGGGGCGGATTCCTTGCGGAAAATGCGGGAAGATCCGGCAAAGGGCAGACCGTGGGCATACCAAATGCCGTCTTTGCGGGAAAGGGCGGCTCTGTCTGAATTGACGGTGGTGCTTGCCTGATATTTTTCCCAGAGGTCAGCCTGAGTGGATTTTCCTGTGCCGCTGGGGGCGGAAAAGAGAATAGCCTTGCCTTGCCATAGAACGAAGGAGGCATGAAGGATCAAACGGTCATGGCGCAAAAGCAGGTTGTCCAGTTCCAAAAGATTCAAAAGCCCAGCAGTCTCTTTTACCCAGCTTTCCCCTGCCGGGAGAAAATAACAGACCGTTTCCCCGGGGGCGGCATCGTGAACCAGTACCACCGGAGGCTCTCCGGGAAAAAGACTGTGATACACTGCCGGCATACCGTTCAAGCGGGTATAGTAATTCTCCTGTACAAAAAGCCCCTCGCCGGGTAGTGGGGGCAGGGTGGTGCAGGGGGTCAGGGTGATGTGATGCTCCGGGGACACCAAGGAAGTCAGAAACGGCTGGGATTCCTCTGTGATGGTCAAAGGGAATGGGGCGTTTACCCCAATGGTAAGTCCCGCGAAGTTGTAGAAATATTGAAACATAACGATTGCCCCCTTTCTCAAATCTGCCCGCTAAATTGAAATTTGCCCGCATCCTGTGGTTGCGGCATTGCTTCCGTGGGTGTATAATAGCATCAAATTATTTATGATACTTGCTTCCTGCCTGGATCGCCTCTGCCCGGTAGATCTGCTCCAGAGCCATGATTCGGGCAAGGTGATGGGGGAAGGTCATTTTTCCCATGGAAAGACGGAAATCTGCCTGTTTTTTCAGGCTCTCATCCATGCCGAAGGAGGAGCCAATGAGAAAACACGCCCCGGAACGCCCGGACAGCTTCACCTGCGCCAGCTTTTTGGCAAAGCCCTCCGAGGTGGGGTTTTCTCCTTCTGAGGTCAGGACACAAAACCATGCTCCCTTGGGGATCTTTTGCCGGATCATTTCTGCTTCCTTTGCCAACCCTGCCGCGATTTCCGAGGGCTGGGGATCATCGGGAAGACGGTATTCCGGCAATTCCATGAGCTGGAATTTGCAGTAAGCTCCCAGCCGCTTTTCGTATTCCGAGGCGGCAGAGAGGTAGAATTTTTCTTTCAGCTTGCCCATGGCAATGAGAGTGATCTGGAACATAGGCATCCTCCCGCTTAAATCATCATCAACACTTTCATCATACCACAAGCCCTCGTTTTCAGCAAGGGGGAAAGGAGTTTTCATGGACTACAGAAATTGCACCCTCTGCCCCAGAGCCTGCGGCGTTGACAGGACAGCCGGTGAGCGTGGCTTTTGCGCCATGCCGGGAAAAACCATGGTTGCCAAGGTCATGCGCCATTTTTGGGAAGAACCGGTTTTGGCGGGGGAAGGGGGGAGCGGAGCGGTTTTCTTTTCCGGCTGTACTCTCCGCTGCGCCTATTGTCAGAATAAAGCCATCAGCCACGAAGCGGTGGGACAGGAAATGGATTCTGCCGCTTTGCGGAGAGCTTTTGAGGAGCTGATCCGGGAGGGAGCGGAGAACATCGATCTGGTGACCCCAACGCAGTATCTTCCCGACATCCTTCCGGCGCTCACGCCCAAGCTGCCTGTGCCTGTGGTGTACAACTGCGGGGGCTATGAAAGGACAGAAACCCTCGCCCGGCTGGAAGGGCTGGTGGACATTTATCTGCCTGACCTGAAATATGCCGTGGGAGCCTTGGGGCAAGACCTGTCCATGGCTGGTGACTACTTTACCGTTGCCGCAAAAGCTCTCCGGGAAATGGTGCGCCAGACCGGTTCTTATGTGCTGGAAGACGGAAAACTGAAAAAGGGTGTTTTGGTGCGGCATCTCATTTTGCCGGGGCAGGTGGAAAACTCTCTGCGGGTGCTGGATTTTTTGGGGGAGAACTTCAAAAAAGGGGAGATTCTGGTGTCCCTTATGCGGCAGTATACCCCTGTGGGCGTGATTCCCGGCTATGAGGATTTGAGCAGAACTGTCAGTCAGGAGGAATACGATGCTGTGCTTAGCTGGATGTTCCTCAACGATTTGGATGGCTTTACGCAGGAGGAGCAATCCGCTTCGGAGCGGTTTATTCCCGATTTTTAGGGGGCAGTGACAACAGAGAAAGACGAATCGAAATCTTCCTGCCCAAACGTGCCGCTATGCTCCGTCATTTAGAGACTCCTTCCCTTATGGAGAGAGTCTCTTTCTCTTTTGTCAGAAACATAGAATTTTCTTCCATCGGTTGACGAAAGCCTTGTTTCATGGTAAAACTATACCAAAGGAAACCCTCATTTTATTGTAAAGGAGAAACCAACTATGAACGAACGCTGGAATCTGGATCCCATTTACCGTGGCTTTCATGACCCCGAATTTTTAGGGGACTTGCAAGCACTGAAGGTCGCCTGCGCCAGAGCTGATGCCTTCACCAAGACCCTTCCCGAAATGGAACCGGTCAAGGCTCTGCGGGGCTGCATCGATCTTATGGAGGAGATCAACCGCCTTACCTCTGCGCTGGCTGAGTACGCGTCCTTGCGTCAGGCTGCCGATGCCAACGACACCGAAGCCGTGTCCTACTTAGGGCAGATCATGGCGGTGATCAGTGGATGTGCCGGAGCGCAAGCCAGCTTCGAGGCTTACGCGGCTGAAGTTCCCCAGCTGGAGAAGGTTCTGGAAAGTGACGAGGTTCTGTCTCAGTACCGCTTCTTCTTCCGCATGATCAAGGAAAACAGCCGGTATCTGCTGTCCTCTCAGGCAGAGAGCATTATGGCAAAGATGTCCCTGTCCGGGGGCAACGCATGGAGCGACCTGCAATCCCACCTGACCAGTATGCTGGAGGTTCCCTATAACGGCGGCGTGACCAACCTGTCCGCCATCCGCAACATGGCTTACGATGCCGATCCCGCTGTGCGGAAAGCCGCCTTTGAAGCGGAAATTGCCAGCTATGACAAGATCAAAGACCCTGTTGCCTTTGCCCTCAACTCCATTAAGCTGGAAACCCTCAGTGAAGCGGAGCTTCGTGGCTATGAATCCCCTCTGGATATGACATTGAAGCATTCCCATATGCAAAGAGCCACCTTGGATGCCATGCTCTCTGCCATGGACGATTATCTGCCCAAGTTCTGGGAGTATCTCAAGGCAAAGGCAAAGGCTCTGGGGCATGAGGGCGGTCTGCCTTGGTACGATATGTTTGCCCCCATGGGAGGAAGCTCCAAGACCTTCACCGCCGAGGAAGCCAGAGATTATCTGGTGAACCTGTTCGGCACCTTTGACGGACAGCTTCGGGATATGGTTGCCGAAGCCTTCGCCAACGCCTGGATCGACTTTTATCCCAGAGCCGGCAAACAGGGCGGTGCTTTCTGTGCCGGTGTGGAGAAGCTGGGCGAAAGCCGTATCCTCACCAATTTTGACGGTTCTTTCAGCGATGTGGTCACCTTGGCGCACGAGCTGGGTCACGCCTTCCACAATTTGCAGATCCGTGACCATCGCCCCCTGAACCTGGGCTACTCCATGCCTGTTGCGGAAACTGCCTCCACCTTTAACGAGTGCGTCATTATGGAAGCAGCCATCTCCGCCGCTACGGATAAGGCGGAAAAGCTGGCTCTCATCGAGTCTCAGCTTCAGGATGCCACCCAGATCATCTGCGATATCTATTCCCGCTTCCGCTTTGAAGCCGCCGTCTTTGCCCGCCGGAATCAGGAGTTCCTCCCCGCCGACGAGCTGTGCAAGATGATGCTGGAAGCCCAGAAGCAGTCCTATGGCGACGGTCTGGCAGAAGAAACCCTGCATCCCTATATGTGGGTCTGTAAGGGACACTACTATGGGCCTATTTTCTACAACTTCCCCTATGCCTTCGGCGGCTTGTTCGCCAGAGGTCTGTACGCCCAGTATGAAAAGGAAGGGGAGGCTTTCGTTCCCAAGTACAAAAAGCTCCTGGAGCAGACTCCTGTTTGCACCGTAGAGGAAGCCGCTATGGTTGCCGGAATCGACCTGACAGAAAAGGCTTTCTGGGCACAGGGCTTGCAGGTCATCGCCGACGAGATCGACCAGTTTATCGCCCTTCTGGAGGAGGAATAAGCCATGGCAGAGCTTCGTGATATGATGGACTTTTTGGATAACAGTCCAAGCTGTTTCCATGCGGTTGCCAAGCTGGCCGCCCGGTTGGAAGGTGAAGGCTTCTGCCGCCTTTCCGAGGGTGCGCCCTGGGAGCTGCAGCCCGGCGGGAAATACTATGTCACCCGGAACGGCTCTGCCATCATCGCCTTCCGCATCCCGGAAGAAAAGGCAAAGGGCTTCATGCTCTCTGCCAGCCATTCCGACCGCCCCACCTTCAAGGTGAAGGAAAACCCGGAACTGGAAACTGCGGGGCTGTATGTCCGCCTTGCTGTGGAGAAATACGGCGGGATGCTCATGGCTCCCTGGCTGGATAGACCTTTGTCTGTTGCCGGTCGGGTCATGGTGGAAACCGACTGCGGCATTGAAAGCCGCCTGGTTGCCGTGGACAAGGATCTGTGCATGATCCCCAATGTGGCGATCCACATGAACCGCAAAGCCAATGACGGCTACACCTACAACCCCGCCGTGGACATGATCCCCCTTATGGGCTCCTTGGAGACGAAGGGACAGTTCCGGAAGCTTCTGGCGGAGGTCGCTGGCTGCGCCGAGGAGCAGCTTCTGGGCATGGATCTGTACCTTTACAACCGGGAGAAGGCAAAGGTCTGGGGCGCAAAGGAAGAATATGTTTCCGCCCAGGGCTTGGACGATTTGCAGTGTGCCTGGGCCACCATGGAAGCCCTCCTTGCCGCAAAGCCCGGAAAGAACATTCAGGTCTGCTGTGTGTTCGACAATGAGGAAGTAGGCTCCCGCACCATGCAGGGAGCGGCCTCCAATCTGCTGGAAGATGTGCTGCGCCGCATCTGCAAGGGGCTGGACATGGATTACAGTCAGGCTCTTGCTGGCAGCTTCATGGTGTCCGCGGACAATGCCCATGCTCTGCATCCCAACCACCCCGAGTATGCCGATGCCGCAAACCGTCCTGCCATGAACGGCGGCATTGTCATTAAATTCAACGCCAACCAGAGCTACACCACCGACGGCGGCACTGCTGCCGTGTTCCGCATGGCTTGCAAGAAAGCGGGCGTACCTGTGCAGACCTTCTGCAACCGGGCGGATCTGGTCGGCGGCGGCACCTTGGGCAACATTTCCACCTCCCATGTGAGTATCCCCTCTGTGGATATCGGCCTGCCCCAGTTCGCCATGCACTCCCCCTATGAGACGGCGGGCGTGAAGGATGGAGAATACCTGATCAAGGCCATGAAAGAGCTTTATGAAATGGAGCTTGTGCCCGGAGAGAATGGGTACAAAATCGGCTAACATAAGCATACCGCACCTCAGAGACTTCTCTCCGGGGTGCGGTGTTTTCAATCCTTTTCAAACAATTCTGTGACAGGCACATTCAGTATTTTCGCGATGGCATACAATTCCATGTCGGTTACAGTGCGCTGTTTGTCCTCAATGCGGGAAATCGAACCACGGCAAATATAAATTGCCATCAGTTCCAGCTTGTTGGAAAGCTCTTGTTGACTCATATTTTGCGCTCGCCGCAGCCTGCGGATGTTCCCGCCAACAATATTCATATCAGAGCCATCAATAATTCGTGACATAGTTTTCTCCTTCGATTTGTCTTGACATAGGACAAGTCTTAGAGTAAACTATATTTACAAAATTATTGTCCTGTGAGAGGACAAAATGAAAAATAAGTGATGTTATGACGGGAAACACCGCCTTCTCTTAGTGTACAGGGTCTAAAAGAAGGATATATTTGCCTGACGCTGATCTTATAATTGCTGAAAGGAAAATGACAGCCTGATCATAATGCCGCACCTCAGAGGTTTCTCTCTGGTGTGCGGCGTTTTCTTAAATACTTCCTTCCGTGAAAAGCTTCCTGAAAGCATATTGCTTCAGAGGGTTTAATCATGAGAAACATCACTTTTTTAGGTTTTATCTTGACAAGGGACAAATTTATAATTAAACTATATTTGATGGATGTGTTGCCCGGTGCAAGGTTGTGGTGAAAGGGTGATGTTATGGGTGTTGGAATATGGAAAATCTGTGCAGGGTGGTTGAAAGGTCGGAAAAAAGGGAGTGATATTGTGACCGGCGAAAGAATCCGCATTTTAAGAGAACGGGCGAAAATGAACCGGAAGGTGCTGGCAAACCGGCTGGGTGTTGAGCCTGCCACCATAGCCGCATGGGAAAAAGGGGAAGCTCTGCCACCCACTCCTTACATTATAAAACTGGCGAAGCTGTTTGAGGTTTCCTGCGACTATCTTTTGTGCCGGGAGACACCGTCTTCTCTTTGTATAGAGGGATTAAGCGAAGACAGCATTAGCATGATCTCTGACCTGATCCATGTGCTGAGAAGAAAATAATAGGCTGATCATAAAGCCGCACCCCGGAGTGTTCTTTCCGGAGTGCGGTTTTGGCTTGTTGGTCGTTTTCCAAATTTTGGTTTGTCGGGCAGTTGTCAATTACCCCCGGTTTCGTAGGGACGTCCGCCCCTACGGGGGGTGGTACAGACTGTTCGATAAATCGGAATTTACCGCAGCCTGTTACGGCTTATCCCCATGCAGGAGGGGAAGAACCGCTTCCAGTGCTTCGATTTCCTTTTGTGTTTTGTAGTTCCATTCCCAGAAGGATTGAGGCTTTATGGTGAAAGTGCCGTCTTCGTTTTGGGTATAAACATGGTTGTGGAAGTCCGGGTCTTCGCTGACCAGATGGGATAGAAATTCCAGAGCTTTTTCTCTCACTTCCGGGTCTTCGTCCTGCAAAAGCATGGCAAGATAGGGTACGCCTCCGGTTCCGGTGTCATAAATGTTTTTCACATCAATGGTCTCCAGCTTCCCGGACTGGTAGGCGTTTACATTATACCGGGCAACCACGGTTCCCACATCGCAGTAGCCTGTGAGCAGGATCGCCACCATAGCGGCACTGACGATCACCTTCATATAGGGGAATTTGGACTTTATGAGCCATACTCCCACGGACAAAATCGCCACGCCTAAGAATACCATAAACACGGAGGTATAAACTCTTTTGGGGGTTAAGCCGTAAGTGCCGATGTAAAGAGACATTTTGGAAGCGGAGGTCGCCACCAGCACCAAAGAGAACAGGCACACGAACAGCCCCAAAAGCCGGATGGGAAGGGTCAGCCTGCCCGCCTCCTTTTTCACAAAAATGCAGGCGAGAGCCAAAATCCCCAGATTCAGGGCGCACAGGCGGCACATCTCGAAGAAACCCCGGCGGGCATATTCGGCGGTGGTGTATCCCTCGGGCAAGATCCCTGCAAAGCCATTAAAGAAATAGGCAAGCTGGGAGAACAGATACAGAAGGAAGATCACACTTACCGCGGACAAAACGGTGGTCACAGTGCCGGAGGAGAGCGAGCCTTTATAAGCCAATTCTTTGCGCTTTGCTTTCTCAGACCGCCGCAGGGTCAAGGCTCTGCTGAATCGGGGAAGGGTCAGGGCAGAGCCCCAGATCATGGCAAGGATCATAGTCGGAGAACTGTCCCCGGTGAACTTATCCATAAGCCCTTCAAAGGCGGCATCGGCTTTTATAAGCAGGGGAACGATCATAATAAGCAGCGGGATAGACAGAGCCAGCCCCAGAAGGATCGAGCCGGTCTTTCGGCGCACCAGACCGCCTTCATCTCTGCCGTAGCTCAGCCCACGGAGATTCGGCATAAATTCCCGAAAGGGAAGCCAGAACGCCGTATTTCCCCCATCCAGAACGGTGGCAAGGCTGCCTGCGGGCTAATATCCGGTGTCTGTCAGAAGGAAAAGGGTCTGCTGCCAGAGATACGCCAGAGCCAGAAAAGCCACAATTTCTACCCCGGGGTCATCAGAGTAGGGAAACATCAGGGCGAGAGTGAAAATGCCAAGCAAATGGATCGCGCCGTAGACACTGACACGGATGCGCTTGCCCAAGTATACAAGGGAAGTGACCGCCATACTCATAAAGCCCAGAGAATAGCCCAGATTGGGACCACCCTCGAGGAAGCCGTAGCAGGTGAGAATGGAAAACAGCAGCAGAAGGGGAGCGAAAATCAGCTCCCGCTTTTGGGCAGGGTAGATGTACATTTTGGGAGCGGGGTTGACGGTTGGGGGATTGACGGTTTCAGGGATGTTTTGGTCGTCCATGGGGAAAGCTCCTTTCGGTTTAGATTTTATGGTTGAATAAAAGCGGAGTGTAAAATGCAATGGTATCAGCTTGATTGCTGCCGAGAGCATCCAAGAAAGGCTTTTAATGTAATGAAAGCACCTGCTGCATCCAGTGCGATACACCATATGGGAAGTCCAAGGGGATAGGGCTCATAATTGTGAGCCGTAAGCAGTTGATGCAGTTTAAGGGCTGCCAAAACGCCATAAATTATGCCGCAAATAAGTAGTGCCCATTTGATTGGGTGCTTTTTGTGGACAAAATAAAGAAGTGTGTGCTGTAAAATCGCCGCAAGAACAGCGAGTATATAGAAACGCAACAAATTCAAACTAAATATATCGAAACAAGCGATGTGCTGGAAAAACAGCAGCAATCCCCACAGGATGATCGTAATGATAGAGCAGAGTGTTTTCATGGTTATTGTCCGTTCTCCTTCGTTTGCATCCAGTTCTCAGAAAGGGTTAAGCCGCTCGTATCACAATAACTGTTTAGATCGGCATGGTTCATAAATGGCCCAACTACATCACCATTGGTCGTATCAACCAAGTAATAGTTACGCACCGGACTTTCCAGCTCCTCGTCAGATGCAAACTCCTCTTTCGTTGGTATACCCTCTGCACAAATATATTCATCTGCGATCTGGTAAGCAGTTAGGAAGTAATTATCAATTACAATTTCGTTTCCTGGTTTTTCGGTATATTCTTTATATGATAAAACGATAGAATGTGCATTTATGCGGCTGATCGAGTAGCCGTTGAGCAGATTTATATTCCAATCCCCACGACCATTAGCAACCAAAAGAAAACGGCAGCCGCTTAAAAAGATGGATACGATCATAAGGGGAATGACTACTTTTATCAACTTTTTCTTCATATGGCATCTTCCTCCTCAGGCACAAATTCCAGCAAATCTCCCGGCTGGCAGTTTAGCTCCCGGCAGATGGCGGCAAGGGTGGAGAACCGAACCGCCTTTGCCTTGCCTGTTTTCAGAATAGACAGGTTCGCCTGGGTGATGCCCACCTTTTCTGCCAGCTCCAAAGAGGACATTTTCCTTTTTGCCAGCATCACATCTAAATTCACAATGATTCCCATGGGCACTACCTCAAATGGTCAGATCGTGTTCTTCCCGGATGGCAGTGGCAGCCTCCAGCACATGGGAAACCACCATTACCGCCAGAAAGAGAAAGGCAA